>JBILFS010000407.1:0-2678 GCA_044351455.1 Paludibacter sp.
AAAAAAAATGCTGTAAAACATGTTTTTTTGGATATATGGTTGATAATGAGGAAATGTAGAATGAAAAAAAATCTTTAAATTTGTATCTTTTATATATATGACTAATCAAACACGTTATCCATACCTCGACATCCTCCGCTGTTTAGCCATCCTGGGAGTTGTTTTGATACACAATGCTTCTCCATTGGTCAACATGACCTGGATACGTCAACCCGATTTATGGTGGTTCGGAAATACGGCCAATGCTGCTTTCCGGTTTGCCGTTCCTGTATTCCTGATGTTAAGCGGAGCCACTTTACTGGGCAGGGAAATGCCACTTGTCGATTTTTATAAACGCAGATATACCAAAGTATTGCTTCCATTCCTCTTTTGGATTCCCGCTTACATCATTTTCCGTTGGCTGGTTCTACGCCCATCCCTGCAGCCACACGATTGGAATGGAATTATAAACTTCATCACAGACCTATGGACGAAAGATGGCATATCAAAACACTTCTGGTATATCTGGATGATATTATTCCTCTATTTGATTATTCCATTTATTGGTAAGTTTGTAAGAAATTTAAATCTGAAACAACTTTGGATTATCCTTTTAATCTGGATATTAATTACGCAGTTCAGCCTGAAAGTGCCACTAAATCCCTACGGCTGGTCGGGCAATATCGCACAAAAATTCTTTGGCTATTCTTTATATATTGGCTATATACTGATGGGTTATGCACTTTTCATCACCCCTTTGAATGGTCGGAAAATCCGTTTATTTGCTCTTGTGACATTCTTTATAACCATTATTATTGCCGTTTTCGGTGTATGGATGATGAGTAAAGGCGGTCGGCTCAATCAGACTTTCCACGGGTATCTCCATTTCAATACCATCCTGCAATCCATTGCTATATTTTTAATCTTCAAGGATATACAAATCCGGAATAAGGTATTATTACGTTTCTCAAGTGATCTGAGCGACTACAGCTATGGCATTTACCTTTCGCACATGATCATCATCGGCACCCTGTTTTATCATGGTATCTACTGGAAATTTGCACATCCGGTCATTTCAATCCCGCTGCTCACTTTGGGGGTTTTGTTTGCTTCCTGGTTGTTGATATGGATATTGAGAAAAATCCGCCAATTTACGTTCATGAAATAAAGTTATTTGAAATGAAATGATTTGAAATGAATCTATTTCAAATAAAATGATTATATTTGCGGTGTTTCAATCAGATTAGATTTATTTATGATGGAAAATGCACCTTTTATTTATGGTAAAATAGCTCAAAATGAGAATTTTACAAATCGGGAAAAAGACAGTATATATCTGGAAAATAATTTCAGAAGTTTAATAAATACTGTCATCATTTCGCCCAGAAGATGGGGTAAGACATCTCTGGTGAACAAAGTTGTGAAGAATCTTTCGACAGACAAGAACTTTATCATTTGTCAGATTGATATTTTTAACTGCCGTACTGAGGAACAATTTTACACCACATTTGCAAATAGTCTTTTAAAAGCGTCTTATTCCGTATGGGAAGAACTGGTACATGGAACTAAAAAGTACCTATCGAGAATGCTTCCGAATATTTCGATTTCAGATATGGCTCAAAGTGTTGAAATATCCTTTGGCATAGACTTCAAAGACAACTCTCTGAATTTTGATGAAATTCTAAACCTGCCACAAAGAATTGCAGAAGACAAGCAAAAGCGTGTTATCGTATGCATTGATGAGTTTCAAAATATCCATGAATATACGGATAGTTTAGGATTACAGCAGAAATTAAGATCTCACTGGCAACATCACAACCAGGTTTGCTATTGTTTATTTGGAAGCAAAAGACATATGCTGCTCGATATTTTCAACGATTACAAAATGCCTTTTTATAAATTCGGAGACATCATTTTTCTGGATAAAATTAACAGAAATGACTGGATTACTTTTATCTCCGGTCGGTTTGAAGCCACGGGCAAACATATAGTGCCTGAGTTGTGTGGATTGATTGCTGACAAAATGAAAAATCACCCGTATTACACACAGCAACTTAGTCAGCAGGTTTGGTTGCGGACTTTTGATTCCTGCACAGAGGAGATTGTAGACGAAGCATTTGAAGCCATTGTAAATCAGTTGAGTCTGTTATTCAGCAATTTAATCGACTCGTTAACGGTAAAACAAATAAACTTTCTGACTGCGCTTGCCAATGGTGAAACAAGTTTCAGTTCGAAAGAGACCCTGAAAAAATATGATTTGGGAACATCTGCCAATATAAAAAATCTGAAGCAGGTTGCCTTAAATAAAGACATCATTGATATACTGCCTCAGCATAAAATTGAATTTCAGGATCCTGTTTTTGAGTATTGGTTGCTGCATTATTACATGCGGGGTTGATTATCTTTTCTTATCTCTTCTTCTGAAAAAACATCAGCAAAAATCCGGTCAGGAAGATGGTGATAGTGCCCAACACGATCGTAAAGTAGTGATGAAATACGGTTTGACCACTGAATGTGAGCCATGAAATGACCATTACCCCGGCGATAACACCAATCAGGGCCGGAATAGCTTTTACCTTTTTCGACAGATAGCCGAGCAAAAACAAACCAAGCATACCACCGCTGAAAATACCGGCCAGGTTCCACCACGCATCCAGGGCACTTTTCACCGACATCATGGCCAATGCCACGCCGATACC
>JBILFS010000034.1:0-10081 GCA_044351455.1 Paludibacter sp.
TTCAGATTGTCGCAACCGTAAAATGCATGCTGTCCGATATGACTAACTGCTGCAGGAATGCTAATCTCAATTAATCCGGTTCTATAAAAAGCTGAAGCGCCAATTTTAGTGAGCGAACGGGGCAATTCAATTTCAGTTATTTCTCCGCAATTATAGAAAGTTTCAACCCCGATTTCCTTCAATGATGCCGGTAATTTCACCTGACTAAGTGATTCACAACCCCAAAACACATAATCCGGCAACACTTCAACTGCATCAGATATTGTTATACTTTCCAATTGCCTGCATTGTTGAAATGCCCATCTGCCTATTTGAGTTACAGATGAAGGAATATTCATGGTAATAAGCCCATTACATTGATCAAACGCATATTCTCCGATAGAAATCACTGAAGGTGGAATGACAAAATTGGTCAGGGCAGGACAGCTCTGGAACATGCCGTTGTTGATTGATGTAATTGCTTCTGACAAGACAGCTTTTGTTAGAATAGGACAAGTTGCAAATGCGCTTTCCCCGATATAGGTAACAGAGTTAGGAATTGTAATTTCAGTAAGATTGTTACAGTTAGTAAAAGCCCATTCACCAATAAACTCTACAGAATTGGGAATACTTACAGAGCTAATTCCGGAATATGCAAATGCCGATTTATCGATTGAACTTACATTATAGCTTACATCGAGATAACTAACTGTTGAAGGAATTGTTTTGGAACCTGTATAGTTTTGATTACCTGATGGATGTGCAACTACCTTAACTTCTGATTCGCTTTCAATCTTATAGTAAATTCCATTGGCATTGAAAACAGTTCCTAATGCTCCACCAAAGCTGATTACTGTTAAACTTTTCCATCCGTTGGCTGCTTTGTAAAGATCAAATGAAGTAAGAGGAACCTGTAGCTGACAAGAAGCAGGAACACTTCCAAGTGCAGTTGTAACAATAACAGGAGGATCAACCATGTATGCCTTTATTTTTTGCAGACCGGTACAGTTACCAAAAGCATATCCATCAACACCTTTCAATGAAGCTGGCAAGGTAAGCTGACTCAATGCTGTACAATACTGAAATGCATATTTGGAGATCGTATCCAACGCGCCGGGCAAAACTACATTTGTCAATCTGCTTTTACTGAAAGCATATTCTTCGATTTTCTTCAGGGTATTGGGGAATGTAAAGGTGGTTTTTGAAGTCGGACATTGTATTGCCACAGTCTTCATTTTGTTGAACAATACACCATCCTGACTGGAATAATTTTTATTCTCCGCACTTACATTGAACTGAACATCTGTTAGTCTGAATGCATTTTTGCCAATTTCAGTAAGATACTGACCCGCATTTAGTGTAGTTGATAATTTTGCGCAATCGGCAAAGGCATATTCTTTAATTTGCATTACTGAAGCAGGGAAGTTGAGAGTTGTCAGATTAGTACATCCATTAAAAGCACTCGAACCGATAGAAATTAAATTTCCGGGCAAAGCAACCCCGCTCAGGTAAGTACATCCGTAAAAAGTACCATCACCGATCGAAGTAACAGCATTTGGTATTGTAACCGATGTAAACGCATATGAAGTGCAGCCGGAAAAAGCAAACGAACCAATTGTAGTAACTGAGTTGGGTATAGAAATCGAATTGATATCTGTACAATTGAAAAATGCTCTGTTTCCAATGCTTAAAACCGAACTCCCCAGGGTGACACTATGTAAATAAGTACCCGAAAACGCATCATCACCTATTTCAGTTACCATGTCGGGAATAATTAAATTATCAAGAGCGGTCATATGTCTGAAGGCAGCATTAAATGCACTTTTACCTATGGAAATAAGTTTTTCCGGCAACTGAAAATCTCTTAACATGGAACACGAATAAAAAACAGAATCGTTGATTGCTGTCAGACTTCGGGGCAATACGATAGCGCGCAGGTTACTACAATTAAGAAAAGCTGCATTCCCAATATTTCCTACTGAATTGGGCACAGTAACATTCTTTAATTTCGTACAGTTTTTGAACGCTCTTTTACCGATTGCAATCACAGAAACAGGGATATAAACCGAATCCAGATTACTGCAATTACGGAATGCTTCCTCATCCAGTTTAGTTACATCAAACTCTTTGTTGGCATAGTTAACTTTTTCCGGTATAATTACAGTGCCTGAATATGGATTGTAAATTATGCCATTATTACACACCGCTACAGTATTTCCAGCCGCTAATTGATATTTGGTTACTTTGTAATGAATACCTCCCTCGGTAAACACATCACCTTCTTTGATAACTGGTTGAGCTGAAGTCATAAAGACCGTCAACAGGAAAATCAGCAGGAACCCCAAACGGGAAGAAACCCCGATTGTAACAGCTGATTGTAAGAGCATTGCAATTGAATGTGAGACTCCTGAAAACGGAGTATGAACGTTTTGGTTCCTTGAACCACAGTTGCCGCTGAGGGCATCTCCTGTACTGAAACAGGTTTCGTTGAAAGTAAAATTGGCTGGTTTCATAGCTTAAATATTTTTTTTAAGAACAAAACAAAGATATACACAGCCATCAACCAATAAAATACCTGTTTTCCGGTATTTTAACGGTTTAAATATACTTATATTCCATAGCGATCTTAATCAGGGAAACCATATTTCGGGCATTGAGTTTTGTAAGCAGGTTTTTTCTGTGCGTCTCAACAGTCAGCACACTGATAAAAAGTTTATCGGCAATCTCCTTTGTAGTGTATCCTTCGGCAATCAGACTGAGAATCTGAATTTCCCGACGGGAAAGAAAAAGAGTATCACTATCCTGTTTTCGGATGAGTTTCGAAACCTCATCACAAAGGTATTTTTCACCGGCACTGACTGCTGAGATACCTTCTAAAATTTCAGATGCAGGTGCATTTTTAAGCACATAACCCAATGCACCATTTTCCAGCATTTTATCAACAAAATCCCTCTGCAGGTATGTAGTCAGGGCTAATATCTTCATTGCAGGATATTGCTTTTTCAGGATTACACAAAGTTCTTTGCCACTCATATCAGGCAGATTGATATCTAAAAGTACTACATCAACTTCTACTAAAGGAAGTTTTTTCAATGCTTCTGAGGCTGATTGTGCCGATCCGGTTAAAGTTGCAAAACCGGATTGATCGAGCAGGGTTTTTATTCCGTCGATGACAATAGGATGATCTTCAATGATGAATACTGATATCATGGTTTCCTTCAAAAAATAAATTTATTAAATGGCAATTTCGATGGTTATTTCAGTACCATGACCGGGTTCTGAATAAACAGAAAACAAACCGCTCAGAGAATCAATTCTTGAACGAATATTTCTGATTCCGGATGATTTTGATTCGTCAATTGTCTTCATATCAAATCCTTTTCCGTTATCCTGTACAGTAAGACTCAGTCTTTCTTTTTCCTGAATTAACTGTGCATTGATGTCGGTTGCTCCCGAATGCTTCAACGCATTATTCAGCAATTCCTGCGCAATGCGGAATACAATCACTTCCCTGTTCAATTCAAAGCGGGCTTCATCGCCAAAAAATGAAAATCGCACACTCACCCCTCCGACACTCAGGTTCTGAGTATACTCTTCCAATGCTTTTCT
The DNA here is from genome assembly GCA_044351455.1 of Paludibacter sp. Lineage (GTDB taxonomy): Bacteria > Bacteroidota > Bacteroidia > Bacteroidales > Paludibacteraceae > Paludibacter. The sequence continues at coordinate 3,589 of JBILFS010000034.1, forward strand.
AAGTCCATTATGATGAAGATTCTCCGGCATCATGTTATAGGCAACCCGTCGGAGCTCGGTAATGGAATTATCCAGTAACGAAAGTGCCCTGTCGAACTGCGATACATGCTCTTCTGTAAGTACAACATTTCCTTTCATATTGTTCAGTATTAATTTTGTTCCTGAAAGCAATCCTCCCAAACCATCATGCAATTCTCTGGAGATGCGGGTACGTTCTGTAGTTTCACCCGTAAGAACAGCCTGAGTTGCTGTAAGTTGCTTTTCCTTTTTAAGTTGTTCAATTTGTGCAGTTGCGAGTTGTTGTTTTTTTCTGAAATTCAATCTTATAAGCAACAGTGTAACAATCAGCATAAACACTCCGCCAAAGCTTATCAAAATCCACAATTGCTGAATTTTCTTCTCATCTTCCAGTTTGTTAATTTGAGTTTCCTTTTGTGCTGATTGATATTTGGCATCGAGATAATCTACCCGCTTTCTTGTGTCTTCACTTAACAAGGAATCGTTTAATATATTCTTTTCGAGCATCAACATATAAGCACTTCTGAAATTACCACGTATTGAATCAACCTGAATCTGAAGATTATACACATCCCTTATCTGCACTTTCATGTTGGTTTCGCGTACTGCCCTGAGTGTCTGACCGATTAAATTTTCAGCTTGTTGAATTTTATTTTCTTCAATTAAAATATTTATCCGTGCAATCCTGGGTCCCATTTTTTCACGTGTATCAAAGGCTAAACTCTCTGCTTTTTCGTATTGTATTAATGCTTCAGGATTTTTCTTAAGTTTAAACAACTCACCACCGAAGTTAAAATGATAATAAAATTTGAGCCAGTCGGGCAGTTGATGTTTTTCAATCAGACCCAAAGCCTTTTGGAGGTATTCGATATTTTTAGCTGAATTTCCTGAATTGGCAGAATATGCGAATAAGCTTCTGACCAGATTTTCTTTATCATTCATTTCCTCACTCAGTTTGATGGCTTTCAACACATACACCATCGCCTGCTTGTTTTGCTTCAGTTGTTCAAAAACATCACATTTTCTATTATACAAATTGATCAGATAACGCTGCTGCTTATGTTTTTCGAGCAAAGGTTCAGCTTCTGAATACAAGAGCAATGCTTCATTAAAATCGCCATGAATATGAGGAACAATGGCCATGTGCAACAAAGTGCGGGCATAAATTATCTCTCCTGATTCTGTTTTAGTACTCTGCAATAAATCGCGGGATTTGCGGTAAAATTCAATCGCTTTGCTATAATCCTCAAGATCAGCATACTGATCAGCCATTGCACGAAAAGCTTCAGCACGCACTTCCACATTTGACGTTCTTTTGGCAATCTCTTCAAGCTTTTGCATGCAGGCATCAGCTTTAGTTTTATCGCTGAATAAATACTCGTAGGAGAGTATATTCAGGGCTTTGATTTTTTCAGTATCAGGATATTTTCCCGCCACGATTTGTTCGAGTGAGTCGATGTTAGTTTGAGCAATAATAACCAATGACACTACCCAAAGCATCCATAAAGACAAGATTGATTTTTTCATTGAATCAGGATATTACATTGCAAATGTAGTGAAATATTGACGATTGCAAATACCTGATTTCCGGTATTTGTTCCATTACCACCCCTTTCAATGGATGATAAAAGAAATCGGAATCGAAAGTGATTTGTTCGTTTTGGTGCCACCATTCGGCATCAGGATGATGTGATGCTGATTTTCTGACAGTTGGGCACTAGTAAATAAAGCGACAACCAGCAAAGCAAATACGCAACACTGGCAATCGCAAATACCAGATAATAGCTTCCGGTATATTGCAATATTAATCCCACACTGCCGGAAAACAGCACACCACCAATTGCCCCGGAGAACCCGGCTAATCCTGTTACCGAACCTACCGCATTTTTAGGGTAAATATCGGAAACAATCGTAAAGATATTGGCGGCATATCCCTGGTGTGCAAATGTAGCCATTGAAATCAGTAAAACCGCCAGCCACACATTGGAGATGAAAGACGTGAAAAAGATGGGAACCACGAGCAATGCCATCAGCAAAATGGTTTGTTTGCGTGCTGCCAAGGGGTTTTTACCTTTTTTGATAAGGCTCGACGACATCCAACCGCCGAAAACAGACCCGCCCATCGATATCACATAAATCACAATCAGGGGTAAACCGATGTGGGTGATGTCGATGTTATAATTGGAATTCAGATACTTAGGCAGCCAGTACAGGAAGAACCACCAAATGGGATCGGTGAGGAAACGCGAGAGACAGATGCCCCAGGTTTGTTTGTAGGAAATGATTGACTTCCACGGAAGTTTCTGTGTATCAGGCTCCTTTTCATCCTGAAGAATGTAAGCCCTTTCGGCATCGCTTAGTTTGGCATTCAACTCAGGCTTCTTGTAAGTCAGAGTCCAGAATATCAACCACACGAAACCCAAAGCCCCTGCCAGGATGAATGCCCATTGCCAACCGAGGGTGATGGCAATGACTGGAATGATGAGCGGAGTCAGAATGGCTCCTAAGTTGGAGCCTGTGTTGAAAATCCCGGTTGCCAATGCACGTTCTTTTTTCGGAAACCATTCGGCGATGGATTTGATGGCAGCCGGAAAATTTGCCGAAGCGCCGATTCCCAATCCGAAACGCGCCACTGCAAAAGCCATGGCCGAGCTGAAAGCTGCATGAAACATCCCCGCAACACTCATCAGGGTAATTGAAATGATGAAGCCGAGCCGTGTTCCTATTTTGTCAAGCAAAGTACCTGTTGCGAGCAAACCAATGGCATAAGCCGCCTGAAAAGCCATGATGATATAGCCGTAATCAGCTTCATCCCAGCCAAATAGCTTTTGCAGTTCGGGTGCCAGAATTCCCAATACCTGCCGGTCGATATAGTTGATGGTGGTGGCAAAGAAAAGCAGCACAACGATGCGCCAGCGGTATCTGCCAATGGCCGGAGATTTGGTTACTGACATATTTCATGGATTAAATGGTAAGCATCTTCCTGTTCCTGAGGGGTTTCACAATAAGTTACAACCACGAGTTTCATTCCCGGCACCCAAAGTCGGGAAACCTGTTCGCGGATGGTTTGCAGGTCGCCGACAATACGGGCATTCAGGACAACTCCCGTGTTTGCAAACTGGTGAAATGCTTCCAGGTCGGTATTTGCTCCCGGATCAGTTTGAGGGGAGAAAGCCCCATCAGCCATTTTCAATCCTTTGATTTTCAGCACAACATCTATCCAGTTTGTCCAGTTACCACAGGAATGAAAAACCGGTCCGCCCAGCGGAGCACAGATTTTCTCAACAGATGGAACCGCCATTTCCAGGTATTGTTCAGGCGCTATCATGATGGCATTGTCGTCGCTCATTCCCAATCCACACCATTGGGTAGAGGAAGCAAAACCATGTCCCGGTGATGCCAGTGCAGATCCAATCAACCTGATTTGTTCCTGATTGAAATTGATTGACAAATCAGCCAAACGATCAAAAAGTTGTGCTACCTTTTCAGGCTCCATCATAGAATCCATAAAAAACTGATCCAGCGGATAAAGATGACCGATCATATTCAGGGGCGATTGCGTATCAGTAAGTGACATTGGAATTCGTCCTCCGGTCTTTTCCATGAAATAATCAATCATGTTCAGGGTATGGCGACCAATACTGGTTTGAGCAACTTCAACAGGCTTGCAATCAAGCACTTCATCTATAGAATTAAACTGATGTTTGAGTGCCGGAGCATTGCCATCGTACCAGATATATTCACCTCCATAAGCGCTGGCGATGGTTCCGATGCCATACCAGGGTTCCAGAAAGTTGGGCACATCAGCTTTGAATAACATGCTTTTTTCGAGCGCTCCCAATTGCAGTTCAAGGGAGTTTTTCATATCGCGACAACCATACGAAAAACATTCGGCTACACGCATGCGCCGGTAAACCAGCACACCCGAATCTGATTTCCAAAAGCGCGCACAACCTTCATTGAGTGCAGAAGCATAAGCCTCATATCGCTCATAATCAAACTTATCCGCGGGTATCGGATTTACCGCTGTTGCCTGAGCATCAGCTAATTTATTATCAAATTGTTTTGCCATAGAAAACGCTGCTAACTTATCTTTCTTAATTCTTCCACTGTTTCAAAAATCAAATCAATTTTTTTATCACTTACAGTATTGTCGATATTGATACAGCAAACACCCGTCAGATACGGGTTTCCGGAATCCCCGACTAATCTGATGATTGTTTCTCTGATTTCCGATTCATTTTGTTTGGCTAATTCAACCGGACTCAACCTGATATTCAGGAAGGTATCGGGCAGATATTCGCGCAACATTTTCACATCTCCTCCCCATCCCACATCTAAAAAATCGAGGTGAGGAATTTTGGCAAATGCTGAAGCCATCCGGTGTGGGTCATGACCACAATAATGAATGCCATATGGGCGTTTCTGGCTCCATTCAATATCGTAAGGCAGCAGAAAATTCTCATAATCCTCTTCCGAAATCATCGTATGTGAGCATTCCGAATGCAGCATAACAGGTCTTTGAAGATGACGAACCACCCTGTTAACCGAGACGGAAGTTGAGCCGGTAAGTTGCTGCAAATAATTTGTAAACCTCTCAATTACAGATGCTATGGATTTAAAATAAGCACGCGATTCATCAGGAGTCATCATCATATCCATGAAAATACTTTCACCTCTTAAATCCATCGCTATATTCAGAATTCCTCCCCAGTTTATATCACCGCAAACATATCCGTATTTATATTTAAGTGCATCCTCAAGTTTGCGTATTTTTTGAAATGCTTCTGAAGCAAAGGCCTTATCAACATCCAAAGGAAAAAGATCCTGATGTGCCGGAATTACAACAGGTGGATGCCCATCGCTATACTGAACATCACAACCAAGCATCTCCGATAACAGGAAACCGGCCGCCAGATGTACCGCACCGATTTCAGGACGGGCAGTATCCTTATCCTGTCCCAAACCGTATTTTCCCCACCTTTCATATAGAATTTTCTCCTTTTTTTGTTCCATTTCCACCCTTTTCAGAGGATGATAAAAGAAATCCGGATCGAAGGTGATTTGTTCGTTTTGGTGCCACCATTCCGGCATCAGGATGATGTCGACGGGCAATAATTGATTACCCAACAGAGGATTGTGTTTGTATTGCATGTGGAAATTAAAGTTTGTATTGAATAATAATTTCATTGAATGAATCAATCAGCAATTTATATTGATTAGCTGCAACTTTCTCAACGACACCAATATTCACTTTAGGCTTAATCTTGCTGGTAAAGTACAAATATCCTTTTCCGCCTGAACTTTTTACTTTCATCAGTTTTTCACTCACATACAGACTGATTTCCCCCTGCGGCGTCGGCACTTTTCCTTCCATCCATTTCAATCCGCCCAGATTCGGCGTGATGGAAAACTCTTCATATCCGGCTTTAACAGGTTGAATGCCAAGATAGTATTTGCCTAACAAATAGATGGGACCGGCACCCCAGGCGTGACACAGGCTTTTTCCGTACGGACGACCATACATGGCTAAGTGTTGCGTTCCTTTATCAGTCGGATTGAATTTTTCCCAGAACGAGGTAGCACCTTCGCGAATCATGCCTCCCCAGTAGGCTTTCATTTCTTTCATCACTTCATTGTGCTCACCCATCGCACACAGCGCTTCCAATTCGTAAAAGCGCATGTATGGCGTTGAAATTTTCATGATGCTATCGTTGAGCAATACTGTTTTTTTGATGATTTGCAGTTTTTCGGTTGACAAATAACCAAAGAAAGCTGCAAACATATTGGCATAGCGGGTAATCAAAGGTTTCTGCACACCATTGAATCTGCTGTGTACCAGGGCTTTTTTTCTTCATTCCAGAATGAAGGCTCAATTTTATTTTTCAATGTTGTTGCCATTTTGTTGAATTTTTCCTGATCCGCTTTATTCTCAGATATCCCGGCACATAACGCCATGGTTTCCAGACTCTTTGCAAACAATACCTGTTCAAACGACAGTTCTCCCTTTTTGTCCATAAAACCATCAGCCCAGTCAACAAAAACCCAATCACCTGTCATACCCTCCAGCATCCCGTTTTGATTCGTCCTGCCAAGGATATAATCCATCATGCTTTGCATGCGCGGGTAAATCTGCCTGACAAATGCTGCATCTCCTGAAAAAAGATAGTAATCGTAAATGGATAAAAACCAGTAGAGCGAATAATCCATGATGGTATTGATGTGCGATGTTACGGGGTCTTTCCCTCTCAGCAACCAAATGGTGCGTTTCACAGTTTCATTATCATTGAAAAGATAATAATTCATCAGGTAACTCTGGATGGCATCGCCACTCCACACCCAACGGTCTCGTTTAATGCCATCTATGAAGAATTCCCGGGTAGTAAGATGCATGGTATATGCACCAACTTCCCATATCTTATTAATTTCCTGATCATTGCATTTAAAAGAACCACGATACTGAACCGGAAGATAT
>JBILFS010000408.1:0-2674 GCA_044351455.1 Paludibacter sp.
CGGTAGGCACTACACTCGGCTTAATCAGCAAATACTCAATCCTTCAGATCAAATTCACCCCTTCCAATTGTACTTCCTGTGGTAAATGTGCAAGGGTTTGTAAAGCTTCCTGTATTGATGTAAAAAAAATGAAGGTGGATGCCGACCGCTGTATCAACTGTTATAATTGTACAGAAGTTTGTGGCGACAATGCCCTGCATTATCAACCGGTTTGGAAAAAACAAGCTTTTGACCAGGCGCAATCATCTGAAAATAAGAAGGTATCTAAAAAACCCAATTCCCGCAGGAAATTTTTGCAAACGGCCGGCATGACTGTCTTAGCAACCGGAACACTCCTGGCTGACCGGAAACTGGGTCCGGTAACATCGACACTGGAACACAAACGTAAACCGGTTTTGCCTCCCGGAGCATTGAATTTCGACAAGTTCAGTCAGCAATGTACTTCCTGTCATTTGTGTATCACGAAATGTCCCACGCAGGTTATCCGGCCCGCTTATTATGAGTACGGACTTTCCGGCATGATGCAACCGTTGATGGATTTCAAAACGCAGTACTGCGATTATACCTGTACGATGTGTACCGATGTTTGTCCCACCGACGCCCTGAGTCCTTTGACAGAGGAGATTAAGAAAAAAACCCAGATTGGCCTGGTGCAGTTACAGCTCAGCGATTGCGTCGTACAAAAGCACAACAAGCATTGCACGGCCTGTTCCGATATTTGTCCCACTGCCGCCGTTGTGGCAATGCCTTATCAGGATGCCCTTTTTATTCCGGAGATTGATCCGGCCATTTGTGTCGGATGCGGGGCCTGTGAGTCGGTTTGTCCGGCCAAACCCCTGAAAGCCATTTGGGTGGATGGCCTGAATCATCATCAAATCATCGCGTTGAAACCCAAAAAGGTTGAAACAGTGCCGGAAGAAGATTTTGGGTTTTGAGACTCATTGAAACACAGCATAAAGTACCTGAAGACTATTTGAAACATCTTGTTGGTACTGATGGTCTTTATGAGATAAGAGTACAGCAAGGAAGTGATATATTTCGAATTTTCTGTTTCTTTGATGAAGGGAAATTAGTCGTACTTACTAATGGTTTCCAAAAGAAGACACAAAAGACCCCAAAAACCGAAATTGAAAAAGCATTAAAAATCAAACAGGAATATGAAACAGCAAAGTAATTTAAAATCATTGGACCAATTTATTGAAGAACAATATGGTAAAGAAGGCACTTCAAAACGGAACAAGTTTGAAAAAAGTTATGAAGTGTTTAAGCTTGGATTTCTTATACAACAGGCCCGGATAGAAAAAGGGATGACACAGGAACAACTCGCTGAAAAATGTGGGACAAACAAAGGTTATATCTCAAAAATTGAGAATAATATAAAAGAAGTTCGAATTTCGACACTTCAAAGAATCGTCGAACGAGGACTGGACGGACATCTGGAACTTTCAATTAAACTGTAAATTGAATCTGGAATCACACCTCTTCAAATCCCTATATGCTACCAACATATATGCCCTACGGGCAATGACTCAGCGGGATTCTTAATTCCCGGGGCTTCAATAATTAAACTCCATTTTTTCTTGTCCTTAAAAATCTGATTTAAACTCCTGACTTTCATCCACGAAGAATATCGCCTGATCCGTTTTTTGTTCTTCGGGATAGAACTGCAAACCGCTATCGTTGAGTTTCGGGTGTGTATTCCGGATCATCCTGATGATTTCACTTCCGGCAAAAATCACCGGACCGTAACCATGAGCTGCATATTTATGTACTGGTCGGTACGCATAAAAAGCCGGATCGAAGCCCATTCCTGTCCCCACACAGGTACCTTCCACTTCGCCCGCTTCCGTGATTTTTGTCGAAACCGCTTGCCAGCCCAGCATCGCAACCGGACCATAAGTCAGCGCATCCAGCCAGCCCTCATTGATGCCTTTGGCAATACAATAGGTATAAATCGCCGTTGCTGATGTTTCTAAATAAGTATCGTTTCTGTCTAACAACTGATGCCAGAAACCTTCGGCCGACTGCAATTTGGCCAGTCCCTGCACATGCGCCCTGAATTGTTCCAGAATCATTTCCCTTCCGGGAAAATTCAATGGCAGCGATTCCAACACTTCCACTTTCGTCAGGATAGCCCAGCCATTGGCCCTGGCCCAGTGAAAAGCAGGGTGGTACGACATCGCCTCTACCCAGCCATGGCGGTACAAGCCCTTTTCGGGCAACCACATTTTGGCTTTGAAAAGTTCAAGCTGTCGAACCGCTTCCCGGAAATACTTAGCATCGCCGGTATATTGTCCCATCCGCGCCACAGCCGGCAGTGCCATGTACATATCATCCAGCCAAACGGTGTGATAATGTGGTCTGTTGCGTGCAAAAGTGCCATCCTTTAACCGGAATTCCTTTTCCATGATATAAGTGATGTAACGGTTAATCTGCTCATCAGCACCCGTAATCAGTCCTGCTTTTTTTGCCCGGATGATGGCAGCACACATCGCACCGGCATCGTCGAGGGCTTCAGGATGCACCATTTTGCGCATCAGCGGTTCTTTGACCGGTTCAATGGATTGCATGTTGGCATAATGCGGGGCCAAAGCAAGCAGAAAATCGAAACGTTCCTTTACATATTGATTAAAAACGGTTTCCTGCGTGATTACTGCAGCATTCAGCATGGCCG
>JBILFS010000409.1:0-2673 GCA_044351455.1 Paludibacter sp.
CAAACACCAGGGTTAAATTCAGCAATGGATTAATAGCAGGAATCATCGCGGGTACAGCATTTCAGTTATTTCAGAATATTTACATAGCTGGTCAGGTTTATTTAGCCAGGTATGATGTCGTTTACGGAAGTTTTGCTGCTTTGCCATTGTTGTTATTATGGTTACAAATTTCATGTCTGATTGTATTACTGGGTGCTGAAATATCATATGCGAGTCAGAATTTACAGAACTATGAATATGATGGTGATAGTAAAAATATCAGCATCAGATATAAAAGTTTTTTATTATTATTTCTTACATGGATTATAGTAAAAAGATTTCAGAATCATTTACCAGCGATTAGAAATGATGAAATTACTACTATCTACAAATTACCAATCAGATTAGTCAATCAGCTTTTAACAGAGCTTACAGATGCAGGTATTATTACAGAAATTATTGATGAAGATGCAAAAACAAAATCATTTCACCCTTCCGTTGACATTAACTCACTGACTGTTAAATATCTGAATGATAAAATTGAAAGTTTTGGTTCAGAATTATTCTTAGCCAACAAGCATACGGAATTAGATGAATTATGGCAGAAACATCTGAATATTGATAAAATAAATAGTCAGCATGATGTTCTGATTAAAGATTTATAAGGTATGATTATAGGCATTACAGGAGGAATCGGCAGCGGAAAAACAATGCTTGCAAGCATGTTGAGAAGCAAAGGATATGTGGTATACGATACTGATTCTGAAGCCAGGAGACTACAGAATTCTGACCCTGAACTTATCAGAGAAATAAAAAATCTATTTGGCGATGATATTTATGTCGATGAAAAGTTGAACAGACCGGCAGTTGCATCCATTGTATTTAACAAACCGGAGATACTTCAAAAATTAACTGCATTGGTACATCCGGTTGTTAAAAATGACATTTTAAAATTAAAAAATGATTGGAAGCACTGTGAGATGGTTTTCATTGAAAGTGCTGTACTATTTGAAGGTGGATTTGACACATTAACTGACAAAGTAATACTCGTAACGGCTTCGGAGGAAGTAAGAATTTCCAGAATTATAAAAAGGGATCATTTTAATGAACAACAAATCAGAAACAGAATGAAAAATCAGATCCCGGAGCACATCAAAGCTCAAAGATCTGATTTTATCATCAATACCGATAATGAATTACCGGAGAACGCTGTAGAATTAATTGAAATCTGGAAGAACAGAATAATCTCTTGAATATCGCAGATTCTGTTCCACATAATTTTCTTTGTAAGTTACCTTCACATCCGAAATTTTACCGGCATCATCTTTAACAAGTTCATAAACCGGATTTACAAAACCCTTATAAGGAGCGATATTTAATTTTTCATATCTTGCCAGCACTTCTTTATGTAATTCAGGATTTACTTTTACAGCATAATTTTCGACAATTTCTCTTGCTGCTTTTAAATCACCTGTTGATTTAATTCTTTGAATTTCAGCAAGCAAATCACCAAACAATGACCTTAGTTTCACATAATCATTTACAACAACAAAAGTTTTTCCATCTTTTTTCTTAAGCTCCACTACCCCATCATTCTTACTTTTTTCCAATACCCATGATGCAATTAACTGACGGTTACGCATATGTGACTGTTCAATGTCTTTTCCGGGTTTAATTCTTGTGAGCTGCGTCATTAAACCATTCATCATAAACTGATAATATTCTGCCTTGTATGCATGCTCATCAGGTAGAAGTCCAAGTTCAGTCATTTTAGCATCTCCCATATAATATAATCCATACAAATCGGCTCTTGCCTCTTCAATGGTTGAACCATAAGCTTTCAATGCATCAGGACTAACACCAGGCAATAATTTACCAGAACCATGACCCAGGCACTCATGCAAATCAGTATGCAAATTATTGGTAAGTGAACTAAATTTATCAGCATTTTCTATTTCCTTATTACTCCACATAAATTCCTCTCTGAAACCACTGCCAATTGAAGCTTTATCATAAGCCCCGGTAATATTTTCAATGGTAACTGATTTCGACCCGTGAGCAGCTCTGATCCAGTTTGAATTTGGCAGGTTGATGCCCATTGGTGTAGCAGGATAACAATCCCCACCAATCATTGCCACAGTAATTACTTTAGCAGATACACCCTTTACCTCCTCTTTTTTAAACTGTTTGTCAACAGGAGAATTATCTTCAAACCACTGCGCATTATTGCTGACAATTTCAGTACGTTTTGTTGCTTCAATATTTTTAAAATTGACAACAGATTCCCATGTAGCCTTCATTCCTAAAGGATCAGCATAAGTTTCGGTGAAACCATTCACAAAATCAACCTGAGAATTCAGATCCTGAACCCACTGAATAGCATACTCATCAAACTTTTTCAAATCACCGGTAGTATTGTAGGCAATCAGAGTTGAAATAACCTGCTTTTGTTGGTCATTTTCAGCATATTCCAAAGCCTTTTTCAGCCAGTTATTAATTCTTTTAATTGCTGGTCCGTATAAACCATTTTCGGAATAAACTTTTTCAAATATTTTCCCGTTTTCTTTGACAAGTTTAGAATTTAATCCGTAAGATATTGGAGTTAAATCATTAGGATTAACCATTTTCGCATAAAAATCCTCCACTTCCGATTGATTAACACCTTCATAAAAATTTACTGAAGAAGTTAGAATT
>JBILFS010000410.1:0-2672 GCA_044351455.1 Paludibacter sp.
TCGCCAGTTTGCGTGTTCAAAGCAAATAACTTGCAGGATTTATTGTCATCATACTGAATGATTAGTTTGTCTTTAAAAAACTGAAGTGAGGATGAATGACCATAATGATTATCCGGTAAACCTAAACTTTTCCCCCAAACAAGTTTCCCTTCAAAATCAACTGCTACAAGATCACCGTTGGAAAAAATGGCATAGACACGTTTTCCATCAGTTGTAAGTCCTGCCGCTGCATGACCCGTGTCGCTGGTAACTTTGGGCGATTTTGCCGGACTACCCTGAATTCCCTTCACATCAAAAGTCCATAACAAACTGCCATTCATGCGGTTATAGCAATATATTTTCCGGGAATTTTCATTCGCTCCGGATATGAAAAGCTTGTCATCCCAAAGTACCGGAGAATTCAGACCTGGCAGTGGTATGGCTTTTTTCCATTTGATTTTCTTTCCGGTTGTTCCGTCCCAATCCACTGGCGTTTTTGTGCGGTAACTGATACCATTGCCATAAGGGCCTCTGAATCCCGGATGATTCTGTTTAATCTGTGCATCTGTAGGAAAATCAGCAGTCAATGTTGAATCTGTCATGGATGTATCATTCGCAAGAGAATCAACTTTGCCTGTGACTGAAACCGGAGAAGCATCAGCAATAATCTCTTCTTCTGAAGCAAATTCTTTGAAATCAGGATAATATTTCCCTGTTGCAAAGGAAAGGGCTAATGCAATAACTACTAATGATGATACACTGATAAGTAACCATTTCCTTTCAAGATTCCGATTCAGCCAGAAATCGTTATCCTTCTTATTTTCCGGAGGATTTATAGTTGTTTTTTTCAGATAAATGCGCAGCGAAAACACAAAAACGAGGGCTGAAACAATGGCAATCCAGGCACCGGTTTTCAATTGCCATAAATGAGTGAAATATGCTTTTCTTGCCAATAAATCAATGACCCTGATTTCCTCACGCAAAGTCTTTTCATCATCGGATGTTGCAAGTTTTTTAATCAGATTGTCAATAGTATCACTTTCGATGGGATGATGAATCTGTATCTGAATAAAATTGAGAATCATAAGCAGGCTGATTATCAAGACTAAAGATCCTGAAATGACTGCCAGATATTTTGCAATGCTTTTTGAATTTTCTGAACCGCTCATGATTTTAATTTATAATTGAATGAGTGATGATTTGCCGTCTTTATCCACCGGACAGTATTTATAACATTTACCACAGCTTACGCAGTTTCCTTTATTGGGCTCGTAATCGTTTCTTTTCTGTACTACTGCATGTTGAATCAATCCGATTCCAAAGAATAACCCAAGCAATGAGCCGGCTATCCAGGTACCCACATAGAACTTACGCTGAATTTCTGCCGCATCATTGAAAAGCATTTCCGCAGGAATTCCGCTTGAATGAAAAGCTTTGGACTCTTCAGAGCCTGTTTTTCTGTTTTGATTATTTTCCCAATTTATTTCAGTGGCTAAACTTACTGAAGGATGTATGGATGCTAATTGTTTGTAAGTCAGCGAGGCAATAAAACCGAATAATGCCACGAATACCGGAAGTAGCACAAATAAGGTAATTAATCGATTTCTTCCCTTTTCCACTGATTCGGCTTTAACGATGGTTGGTTTATCAATGGCATCCACCGGACAGGAAGGTTCGCAAAGTTTACATTGAATACAAACGGAAGGCGTAATGGTTGTATGTTTGAATGAAAGGCGCGACATCCAGTTGAGCAAAACACCATAAGGACACAAAAAGCGACAATAGGGTCTTCCTACGAAAATACCAATAATCAGGATGATGGCACCGAAAATAAACATGCCAAAAGTTGCATTCATGCGGAAGAAACCGATGAAAGGGTCGTATCGGCAGACGATAAAATCGGCGCCGGTAGCTGCCAGTAAAAGTGCCAGAACCAGATAAATATAAGGCAGGGCGCTCAGAGGCTTGCTTAACCAGGATGGAACTGTCACTGGTTTTATATTCACCAAATCCTGTAATGCACCCATGAAGCAAACACCGGCACAAAAAGTTCTTCCGAAGAAAAGTGTAAAAAGCAGCGGCAAAACAAAGAATCCTATGACTGTCAGCGGTATAACATAATCCGTTTGAAAGATTGATAAAACAATATTCTGAATAGAGCCAACCGAGCACACACAGCCTTCTCTGAAAATGCCGAAATAGATTATTGAAAAAATGGAAGTCCAGAAGATTCCTTTGCGGGAACGTTTTTTCAATACAAACCAGGTCATGACCGACAAAGCCGCAAATAACACAAAAACATCCATGTATTCCCATGCCAATGCACGTGGTGCAATGGTTTGTGTTTCAGGAACCACATAGTCCGATTCAAATTCCGGTGCGGGAAAACGTTGCGGGGACACATCCGGAGAAAACATCCAGAGAATAAATCCCAGCATTATATATTTAAATTTCTGCAAGGGTTTCCTTTTTGTGTGATAATCAGTAGCAGCCATCAAAATAGTAAATTGTAAATAAGTAAATTGTAAATTCCCTCATCCCTTCGGCCCGTTAAATCCTGTCTTCAGCAAATATGCTTTCGAAGCAGGAATCAAAGTGATGGCATCAGCAGGGCAAACCTTCGCGATGGCGCATTGATTACAGTTTGTACAAATATCGTGATTGATTTGCAAATGTAAAGAACCGTTGCCAAA
>JBILFS010000411.1:0-2667 GCA_044351455.1 Paludibacter sp.
GGATGTGATTCAGCCCTGGTATGGATGTCGGGACTACCTGAATACAGGATGAGAAATCAGACTGCAATCAATACTGAAAGGGCTGAATTCTATGTGTTTCCGGTGAAGGATGAAAAAGCTTTTTATTTCATGGCTGAGCCTGCCGGGAATAATAAAACTCAGAAATACGGGTGGACCGGCAATTCTTTTCTGAAAATATTCAAAGCAGGATCCGTTACCATTGATTCGCTTGCTAAACCGGCATTAGCCAATCTGGATGTCAATGATGCTGTTTATCATGTCGGACCGGTAATTTCGAATAAGGCGGGTGATATTATGTTTATTACTCATACATTTTCAGGCAAGGAAAGTAAAAAATCAAAGATTGAAGGGCGAACGTATTTCGATCATAGCATGGAGCTTTTCATTCAGTCGAAAGTGTATGGTTTGTTCAAAGATCCTGTCCCGTTTGTGCATAACAATGTGAAAAAATATTCTGTCGGACATGCGGCATTAAGTGTGGATGAGAAAACATTGTATTTCGTTTCCGATATGCCCGGTGGATATGGGGGTACGGATATTTGGTTTTGTACCTTACAGAAGAATGGTACCTGGGGGAAATTTACCAATGCAGGAAAAGCAATAAACTCAACGGGTTATGAATTTTTTCCTTTTATAGCTTCTGATGGAACCCTTTATTTTTCTTCCGATGGATGGCCGGGGATGGGAGGACTGGATGTTTTTAGTTCCAGGGGTGATAAAAATAAATGGTCGAAACCGGTTAATCTTAAATATCCGTTGAATTCTCCGGGAGATGATTTTGCCTTATATACTGATAATCAGTTGCAAAATGGTTTTGTTTCTTCTAACAGGGTAAATGGAAAAGGGAATGATGATATTTATGCTTTCAGATATGAGAAATCTAAAAAAATAACACTGTTAACCGGAATTACTCTTGATAAAAAATCTCAAAAGATTTTGCCCGGTGCTGCTGTTATTTTATATGATGATAAAAATAATATTGTAGCACAACGTCAGAGTGATGCAAACGGGGAATTTGTTTTTGAAATTAATAAAACGCTCCCTTACAAACTTCAGGCATCAAAATTCAGCTATTTTCCTGATACTCTTGCTATTTCACCACAGGATAAGGATACTATAACTGCATTGTTGAACCTCGATCCATTGTTTGTAAAAGGAAAAGTATTTCAGTTGAAAAATATTTTATATGATTTTGATAAAGCCAATATCAGAACAGATGCAGCTATTATCCTGAATGAACTTGTGCAGATTATGCATGAAAATCCGACATTAAAGATAGAACTCGGTTCTCATACCGACTCGCGGGGCACTGTTGAATATAACCGGGATTTGTCGCAAAGAAGAGCACAGTCTGTTGTGGATTATCTGGTTACAAGAGGAATAGCTCGTAGCAGGATGGTTGCCAAAGGCTACGGTGAGTCGAAACTGATTAATCGTTGTTCGGATGGCGTGGAATGTTCGGATGAAGAACATCAGGCAAACCGGAGAACAGAGTTTATGGTGCTGGAATATTGATATTAAATTTGAAAATTAAATGTATTATGTTGCTGCAAAATCGGTTTTAATCATCAGTATTTTTATATTGACTATAACAGCATGCAGCAGAATTTCATTTCCCGAAAATCAAACATATTCTGATACTTTACGGGTTGCAAGTTATAATATCAGGTTAGAAACGTCAGCTGATAAGGGCGAAAAATCATGGAATTATAGAAAGAAACATATTGGGAATCTGATATTTAGTCAGGCCTGGGATATTTTTGGAGTACAGGAAATGGCTGATTTATCTCAGGAAACAGATATACGAAGAATGCTTCCATATTATGCCTGTTTTTCAAGAGGCAGGGATAATCAGGATGGTAGTTCAGGTGAGAGAATAGGTGTTTTCTACAACAGGCAAAGATTTGAATTGCAGGATAGCAGCTTTTTTTTCTTATCGGAAACTCCTGAAATTGTATCAAGGGGGTGGGATGCTGCATTAAACAGAATCTGTATTTGGGTGAAAATCAGGGATAGAGTGACTAATCAAACATTTTACTTTGTAAATACACATTTTGATCATCGTGGTGTTATTGCCAGAGAAAAAAGCGCCGAATTGATAATCAGCAAAATTAAGCATTTTGAAGATACAATTCCGCTCATTTTTGTTGGTGATTTAAATGCTTCGCCTGCGGAAAAAGCTGTTTATCAAAGGTTTAATTTTATTTTGACAGATAGTAAGTATGCTTCTCTCAGGGATTTATCAACTACACAGGGTACTTTTAATGGCTGGAGCACCAATGATACTTATCCTGAAAATATGAGAATTGATTATATATTTACCGAAGGGTTTATCATTAATTCTTACCAGGTAATCCAAAAAAAGTTCAGCAAAAGCGGGATATACCCTTCTGATCATTTACCTGTGGAAATTGAATGTCTGTTTAAAAAATAAAAAAGTCCCTCCGGATTAACAGAAGGACTTTCGGAAAAGAAAGTTATTTCACATTAAAAGCCACTCTTAACTCCTCAATTTCCGCATCACCCATGGGTTGTAACGGTCCGATTGAAGAGGCCATCACCAGAGAATTGGCAGAAAATTCAGCTACTTCCAGGTAATCAAAAGTGTTAATCAGTCTGTTGCCAGTCACAATTACTGAATCATTT
>JBILFS010000412.1:0-2666 GCA_044351455.1 Paludibacter sp.
CGCAGGAGGATTGAAATCCAGGGTATATCTGGTAAGTCTTAATGGTTTCGACACCCACAATGCACAGGTAGAAACCGACAATCATCAGCTTGGAAAACATGCAGATTTGCTAACAAAGCTTTCTGAGGGCGTGAGTGCCTTTCTTGCAGATTTGGAATACCTGAATATTGCCGACAGGGTATTGACGATGACCTTCTCGGAATTTGGCAGAAGGATTAAATCCAATAAAAGTTATGGAACCGATCATGGTGCCGCATCACCTTTGTTTATTTTCGGGAAAAATGTAGTGCCCGGCATTGAGGGTGTTAATCCAACCATTCCTCCATCGCCAACAGTAAATTCAAATGTGCCTATGCAATTCGATTTCCGGTCGGTATATTATTCAGTACTGGAACAATGGTTTGGGGTCGATAAACAAACATTGCAAATGATAATGCTGAAAGAATTTCCTTCTATCCCCATCATTAAAAAGAGTGAAACAGGATTACAAACGCAACAAGGCGGGAAAAACCCATTGCAGAATTATCCGAATCCTTTCCGGGATAAAACCACATTGGAGTTTGAGACCGGGGGTGATGACACAAGAATTGAAATAGTTGATTTTAAGGGTGCTTTGATTGAAGTGTTAACCGACAAAACATATTCTTCCGGAGTATATAAAATCGAACTTGATACCATGCAATATCAACAGGGAGTATATTATGCAATCATGTATAATCACAAACAAAGATTCGTACGGGTCATGATGAAAAATTAGATTGGTTAGATAAAAAAATGCATCCGTAATGATATTCACTTTTACGGATGCATTTTTATGTTTACAGAAATCAATAGATCAGCGCCGGGTTTCTGTTTCCTTCTTTTGCAGAGTACCAGTCAATGAATTCAACTCCACCACTTTCAGCCCATTTGATAAAATTATTATAACCCTTGTCGATCGATATTTTTTCAGTCATATAATCAAATCCTTCCGAAATGTTAATTCCCCAGGGTAAATTATTGGCTGTGCGGTAATAGCGTGAACCTGAAGATATGTCGTCGTGTTTACCGAAATAAGTATTATCAACGAGCGAAGTTGGTACACCATCGATCAGATGAATTTCTCTTCCCCGACCGGATTTTAATACATCAGCTACAATATAGAAATTTATATCATTCATGTTGAGAGCCGACAGTGCAATTCCAGGGTTCAAAGTCAAAGTGATTTTTGTTGTATCGTAAGGCACAAAAGGAGCATCTTTCGAAACATTGATAAACACACCCTTTCCCGGATATTTCAGAACCCTGTAGATGTCGTCGAAAACGATGCAGTTGGCGAATTCCTGATTTGATTCCAAACCATTGGCGTCGAATTTGAAAACATCATTATTGCCGGTTTTATTTCCTGTAACCGAACGAACAGCATCGGGCTTAATATTGTTCAGCTGGAATCCGAATGCATTGTGAAATCCTGCTCCTGAAGCTCTTGAGACAAACGTTCCCTTAATTTCAACCAACTGGTTATCTGCATTGGTAACCCGGTTTATTTGATAATTAACAACCAGATCATTCATGTCGAAATCTCCCTTTGATGGCCAGGTATCTTCAAATGCCAGGGTGCCAAATTTTTCTGAAGATGGAAAATAATTGTTATATGCCCGTGTAGCATCATTTGGATAATGATCATCTGAATCCTGAACACCATCACCATCCGCATCTGCAATTAGTGATAAAGGTAGACAGCTATTGAGCGGGTCGGACCAATAAGTGCCTGGAATGATTAAATTATCGGTGATAGCCCGATTATTTCCTCCGGTACCAGCAAAGCTAATCATTATTTTATAAGCATTATTTGAATTAGCAATCTGTGATGGAATTGGTATTGAGAGATTCTGAACTGCTGTTGAAAATATTGATCCGTTTTTTGGAAAATCATAACTGCTGAAAGTAGTTAAAGTACCTTCTTTATATACACCAGCATTGTCATCATAAGGAATGTAAGAAACAATAATTTGTTTGGTTGTTCCTGTTGAATTTTCTAATTTAGCCTGAAAAGTGATATTTCCGGAACCAACTTTTAGCCAGGGAGATTTAATCCAGGAGCTACTCAGTGATGGATTTGTCATTGAATTGCTGAGTGTTGACCAGAAACCTGTGATTATATGAGTGTCGCGCCGGGTGTAACTAACAGCTCCAAACCCCCAGCAATTTCCCTGTTCGATGGCTCTGTTGCCTGATTCGCAGTTTAATGTGAGTTGTGCTTTTGCCGTTTCAGGATTTAAAAATGTCAGTGTAAGAATGAGAATAATTGTATAAAAACTTGTTTTCATAATTCAATATTTATTTAGTTCAATCATTAATTTGTGGAATCAGCGAAAAGGCGGCCTTATTATTTTCAATAGAGACTGTTTTCTCAATAGAACCGAATTTTAATTTTATCTGTGTTTCTGTTGCAGGAACTGTTGTTGTGAAATTCAGATTTTCATTAATAGCATGAAATCCTGAATAATAAATATCATTTTTTCCCTTTAAGGTTAAAGTAGATTTTGAAGCATTGGTATTTGGCAATACTGGCAGACCGGTAATAGTTATCTGAATCGTCTTTGTTGTTTTCCAGTCGAAAGACTCAGATACCCTTAGTTCATTCATGTTTGATGCATTTTCTGATTTAATTTCCGGCAAAACTG
>JBILFS010000413.1:0-2665 GCA_044351455.1 Paludibacter sp.
ATGGTTGGTTCGTCGAGAATTAATAGGGGAGGGTGTTTTATCATGGCACGGGCAACCATGACCATCCTTTGCTGGCCTGTGGATAATTGGTTAAACCGACTCTTCTGAAAAGCCGGACCAAGAATTTCAATCCAGTGTCTGGCAATATCTCTTTGGATGTCAGTTGGTTTTATGTAAAGGCCTACAGAATCATTTAATCCCGAAATAATCATGTTTTCAATTGTGTCGGTACCTCTAAACCGGTTAATCATGTTGGGTGTGAAATATCCAATATGCTTTTTGATATCCCAGATTGACTCTCCACTTCCTTTTCTGAATCCAAACAAAGTCAGATCCTGTCCGTAAGCTTTCGGATTATCACCACAAATCATGGAAATTAATGTGCTTTTTCCGGAACCATTTGGTCCGCAAAGTTGCCAGAATTCACCCTGACAAATTTGCCAGTTTACGTTCTCCAGCACATGTTTATCATCATATTGTACATGAATATTGCGAAGTTCAATCAGAGGATTTACTGCAGGATGATCTTTGGAATAACCCTCAGGTAAAAAAATCTGTTTGGAGTTTTTATCACTTTCAGATTTTAAAAAACGGTCAGTACTTTCGCTTCGGAAAGATTGAATAGCTTCATCAAAAAAAAGAACCTGATTGATAAAAGGCAAAATATCCATTTTTCTGAAAAATATCTGAATCATCAGGACATTCTCTGACAAGTTGCATAACCGATTTCGAATTTCAAGTTGCGTTTGATGATCAATATTGCTGTAAACATCATCCAGGATTAAATAATCGGGATTTTGAGCAATCTGCCACTTAAGTAATGAGAACCGTTGCTGACCACTTGACATTGAGCTAAGCGATTTATTTTCATTGCTTTGAATGATGAAACTATCATGTCTGAATTCTTCATCAATCAGTTTTTCAAGGGTGATGGTAGAAAATAAGTGTCCCTTACTACCTGAAAAATCATGAAAATCACGGAGCAGTTCATTGTTAAGAATTTGCTCAATAATGTATTTTTTATCAGCTGAATTTGAGAGGTAAATACCTAAATGTGCAGGCATATTCAGAAACAGAAACCTGATTTTTATTCAGGAGCATTTTTTTTAATTAAAACTTTGTCGATTTTATTGCCGTCCATGTCAATAATTTCTATCGTATATTGTTCATACTGAATGCAATCGCCTGTTTGAGGAATTTTATCAATCAAACTTAAAACAAAACCGGCAACAGTAGCATAATCAGTATCATCATAATCAACCTGAAAACCTTCAATAACATTGATTAATACTTCAAGAGGCGCATCACCAGTCACCAGCATCGATTTATCCTCTCTTACAAATACATCCGGGTCGTCTGTTTCTCCCTCCTCAGGAATTTCACCTACAATATTTTCAATGATATCGTGTAGCGTAATAAGTCCTTCCAACCCACCATATTCATTAACAACCACACAAATATGGGTTTTGTTAAGTCGGATTAAGTCCAGAACCTTTTGAGCATCAGCATTTTCAGGAACAATTAATGGCTCATTGATCAAAGTCTCAAATTTTAAGTTTTTACTTTGAATGAATGCCCGGAAATAATCTCTGACCTGCAGTACACCGGTAAATTTATCCAGATTACCATTGCAGCATAAAACACGACTGTGTTGCGCTTTCAGAATTGATTCCTGAATTTCAACCTTACTTTTCGATATATCAATCCATTCAATTGAAGTACGGTGTGTCATCAGGTGTTTAGCCCTCTTGTCGGAGAAAAAGAAGACCTTTTCATGAATAACATTCTGTTCTTTTTCTATAACCCCTTCATTATATGCAACTTTGATCATATGTCGCAGTTCCGATTCAGTCATCTGTTCATTCAGCTTTTTAATACCCAGAATTTTATTGATGAATGAAGTTGACCCGGAAAGCAATCTTACAAAAGGATAAAATAATTTGCTGAAATAATACACCATTGGTGCCACTATGACAGCAATTTTCTCCGGATTACTCAGCGCAATTGTCTTTGGAACCAATTCGCCAATAACAATAGAAATATATGTAATCAGAAAAACAATGATTGAAAGTGAAATTTCATGAGCATATTGCTTTGTGAATGAAATATTTTCGAAATACGGCGCTAAATCACCTGCCAGATTAATACCACCGTACATACCGGTTACAATACCAATCAGTGTGATTCCCACCTGAATAGCTGAAAGAAAATTTTCAGAATCATCCAGGAGTCTGAGAGCAATACGGGCACCTTTAATATTGTGTGATTGCTCAATTCTTGATTTTTTGCTTGATACCAGGGCAATTTCTGATAATGCAAAAAAGCCATTCAAAAGAATAAGAAATAAAATGATTGCAATTTCCGTGAACATACAAAAACCTGTTGTTTGATAATTAATGCAAAGATATAGTATCATTTTCATTAATTAATACCTTTAAAACAATTTTAATAATTTCTTTGTTAAGTATCTTAATGAAAAATAAAATTCCATTATACCAGGTTTTGTTGATAACCCTTCAGTTTGGAGGTATATTTTACTTTGCAATGACTGGTTCTGTTGTACCTGAATCTGTATTGCCTTCAATATTGATAATTGTATCAGTAATAAACGGATTATGGGCAGTATTAACGATGAACAAAGATACGCTGACTGTAATGCCGGAAC
>JBILFS010000414.1:0-2660 GCA_044351455.1 Paludibacter sp.
TTCCAGATGCAACAGTATCAGATGGCTTTGCCATATGTGGAAAAAGGATTTCAAATGGCTCCTTATATCCCGTTTTTTCATAATATCTCCGGAGAATTGTATAAAAACATGAAGCAGGATGATAAGGCAAAGGAAAGTTTCAAAAAAGCCATTTATTATGCCCCAACCAGTTACGATGCCCGTACGCAACTTCGTTTGCTGGAAGGTAAACCACAGGTTTTTGATGTTTTCCCCAAAATCAATGTAAAGGATAGTATTGCTAAGGCTCCTACAGCCTCAGATTATCCCGATGATCATTCTGTGTATGTGGTTAACAGTTTTCAACAAGTTGTTTATCCGGAAGGTGCAAAAGAATACAGAAGAATCATTGCCATCAAGATATTGAAACAACCGGGTATCGAATACTGGAAAGAGTATGGCATTGGATATAACGGATATTTGCAAAATCTGATG
Source organism: Paludibacter sp. (assembly GCA_044351455.1). Lineage (GTDB taxonomy): Bacteria > Bacteroidota > Bacteroidia > Bacteroidales > Paludibacteraceae > Paludibacter. The sequence continues at coordinate 454 of JBILFS010000414.1, forward strand.
CTGGACAAAGCTGAGGTCATCAAAGCAAATGGTTCGGTGGTTAAAGCCGAAACGGACGATAATCAGGTTGTTTTTACCAATCTTGAAGTAAATGATGTGTTATACCTCGATTACAGAATTCAGGACTTTTCAAAAGGAAAACTTGCAACTCACTTTTATGATAATTTCCTCTTTCAATACTCAATCCCTGCCGTTTCAGGTTCTTATGCACTATTAGTACCTCAGGATAAGAAATTTGATTACAAGGTAACGAATGGAGATGTCAAACCGGAAATTTCAGCCATCGAGAATTTGAATTTATATCAGTGGAAGGTTAGTAAAGTACCTGCAGTTAAATCTGAGTCAGATATGAGTGCATACATGGATGTTTTACCCACTTTATACTATAGTAGTATTTCTGACTGGAGTTTTATCAGCGATTGGTATAAAGACATCACAACCAGTAAATTTAATCCGGATTTTGTGTTGAAGGAAACTTATGCGAAGGTAATGAAAGGCAATGAGCAAAAATCACCTCAGGAAAAAGCAAAATTGATTTATCAGTATATTCAGGATAATATCAATTATTCGAGTGTTGATTTTCTGCAAAGTAATTTTATACCGCAAAAAGCGTCCAGAACAATCACAACACGACTTGGAGATTGCAAGGATTTATCAACGCTCTTTGTTGCATTGTGCCGCATGGCTGGTGTGGATGCTAATCTTGTGTTGATTCTTACCCGTGACAATGGATCTAAAACTTTGCAATTGCCTGAAGTTGGTTTCAATCATTGTATTGCACGCGTCAATCTTCCGGAAGGTGGTCTTTATGTGGAACTTACAGATAATGCGCTTCCTTTCGGTGCAGCTGTAAAAGAAGACGTAAATGCTCAGATCCTGAATATCCCGGCCATTGGTGTTTCAAGTACAGAGAAGCTAACGTCACTTCAAACGCCCAAAAAACTAATGAATGGTTCAGTCAGATATCATCAGATTTATTTCAAAGGAAATACCGATTTAATTATTGATAGAAAGATAAACTATGGTGGTTTATTGGGAGCTTATGAAAGAGGTCAGTTTAGAAATGTAGGAGAAGATGATCAGTTCAAAGAAAAAAGTGAATCTGTTGCAGGTCAGTTTAAAATGTCGTCGAAAATGAGTAAACTTAAATTTACCGGTCTCGAAGATTTATCTGATACTGTTAGTGTTGAGTACAGTGTTGAATTGAAAAATGCCATTCAGCAGGTTGCCGGATTAAAAATTCTGACATTGCCATGGTCGGATACCAATTCTTTGGATTTGGTAAGTTTGGATAGCCGTACTTATCCTTTGGAATACTGGAGTTATCAGGTGGAGGATCAAACAACAGAAATCATGACCATCAATCTGCCTGTGGGAGTTAAACTTGCTGAAGCACCTCAGAATATTCAATATAGCTGTCCATCAGCAGCTTACAGTTTGAAGTTTGACGCATCTAAACCATCTAAACTGGTCATTACCAGGTATTTTGAGCGTAAACAGGATGTTATTCCACCAACTGATTATGTGGCTTTCAAAGATTTTATGATCCGGGTTAGCGAAAGCGACAACAAACAATTAGGATTGAAATAGGGTTTTTCGCAGCGAAAATTTTGAAATATGTATTAAATTTAACACCCGGGGTTTGAAAATAGCCTTTCGGGTGTTATTTTTGTAAAAGCATATTAAAAAATTAAAGATTATGAAGAAGTATACAACCATTTTTCTGATGCTGGTGATAACCGGTTTTCAGATATTTGCTCAACAGGAAAAAATTATTCAAAGTGAAGGTCTGTTTTATACAGATGCATCGCAAACCAAACTTTTTTCCGGAGAGTATAAGGAGTTTTTTGATAATGGTTCACTAAAAGTAGAGATGAACCTGAAAGATGGTAAACCGGTTGGTGCCTATATCATTTATTTTGCCAATGGAAAACCCAAAGAAGTCAGGGCCTACCGAAATGGTGAGTTTCATGGAGTTTGGAGAACTTACAACGAAGCCGGCATGCTCATCGCTGAAGCTGAGTACAGAAACAATAAAAAACATGGCACATGGCATGTGTGGGACGATTCAGGCGTGATGCGTTATGAGATGCAATATGCAAATGGAAAAAAATCCGGGAAATGGTATATGTGGGATGAAAAGGGCAAACTTATTTCTGAGAAAGAATATTAATCGTTTTGTATATTGTTTGTAATAAAAATGTAAC
>JBILFS010000416.1:0-2659 GCA_044351455.1 Paludibacter sp.
GAAATCATCGTCAACGATGTATATTTCCGATTCCTGAATCTGTTCAAGTTCCTGTATGACATCGGCTAAGGGTCGCTGCATGTATTTTCCTGAAGTGATAACCCTGCAAAAACAAAAAGAACACTGGTACGGACAACCAAAAGATGTTTTGATCAGGGCAACTTTCTTATGGAAAATATAGAAATATTCGTGCCGATATCTGGCTACAGCTTCTCTATCAGGAAATGGAACTTTAAAATCAAACGGAGGAAGGGCTGTTTTTTCCAGTGAATCCGTTGGGCCGAAGACTCCCGGCGGAAGCGCTGTTTTCTTATCAATATGATCGAGTAAAGTCGTGAAATTAACGGCCGCATTGCGAACAACCCTGAAATCAACCGCCGGATGTTCAAAATCTTCCGGACAAACCTCGCAATGCACACCACCAACTATGGTCGTAATTTTTTCATCCATATTTTTAGCCGATATGCAATAGGCAATGATGGTAGAAACATTCGTGATATAACCTGTCAGGCATACCACATCAGGTTTATGCGCTTCAATAAAAGATTCGTACGGTCTTTTCTCAATAATCAAATCGACAATCACCACCTCATCCTCCCTGCGTTTTAACGCGGCGAGAATTTCCAGCTCCAGTGGCTCCACAATCATCAGATGTTGCAACCCGATGGTTTCAGGAGATGGTTTCGGACGGAACATTAAAATCTTCATATATTTTCCTCCTTCATGGCATGGGTGTTTTCAAGTTTGCGTTTGTATTCCAGCGAAGAACCAAACATTTTTATCAATTTGTTTATAACTGCATTGCTGTGATGCGCCTCCATATATCTGTTTTCAGGCTTTCCTCCCATGCGCATCTTGGGAATTTCCGCCGTTTGTCCGAGTTCAATAAACTCCGCTTTGTTTTCTATTCCACTTTTGATGATGGAAGTCAGCAAACGCAAATAAGTATGATGCGCTTCATTAAGTTTGTAATCCACACCTCCTAAAAAAAAGTAATACGTTCCGTTGTTAAACAGGGCAATATTCCAACCAATAACCGAACGATGAAGATAACAAACCGTCAGGATAAATCCATCAGGCAGAAATCTGAAAAAATCCATGTTTAACTTCTCCAGTTTATCCCTGCTTTTCTGATAAACACTGAGATACTGCTTATACATTTCCTCAGTAAATTCCGCACAAGGTAATTGTTCAAATTTCAGTGCTTTGCTATCTGCATTGATGACATTCAACCGACGTCGGTAACCTGTACGCAAGGCCTTCAGGTAATCATCCCAATGACTGAAATTATTTTTCAATACGATGGATGGTAAAGTTTTACCGGAAGCACGATTGATATTTTCGGGTTCGTCCTTTAAATTCAGGAACAAAACCAAGCCCTTTTCAGCACTGCAAATATGGTTTTTCAAAGATTCAATGGCCTCTTTTCTTCCGAAAATCCCCGGACTTGACACAGAACATGGAATTCCTGCGATATGCATTTTCACCGGACTTTTAATTCTGATGAAAGTCAGCAAATCGAGTTGCAGGGTATAAACGATCGCCGCAACAACAGTTTTACCGTTATCACTTCCGGTGTAATAACGCTGCCGGCAGGGATTGAATTTTTCAGCATGCATCAGGAAACCGGTTTGCTGAAAATAATCATCAGCAAGGCTATTCCAATCATCGGGCAGATTGGTGGATTTTTGTATGCACCTGAATTCCATCATCAGAGGGTTGTTTCAAAAGTTGCAAATTCGCGGTAAGGTTTTGCTTCCCGGCCATAACAACGCTGTAAAATGCGTTTCACAAATGCAATGGAGGCTCTGTTTTCTTCAAAGATAAAACCACCCTCGCAATAACGATAACCCTTTTGTATGAGCAATGGCAGGGATTTATTAATCAGCGCCAGGGCAACGGGCGTACCCTGATATTCAGGAAGAATTCCTATTTCTGTAAAACGGAAAGTATCAATGGAAGCACCCAAACGAAATTTCATCACATCGAAAACATTCAAATCCCGCTGACTACTAACCAATTGATTATAATCAGGATACCACAAGAAGAACCCAACGGGCTTCCCGTCTACTTCAGCAAAAATCAAGTTTTCATTATCCAGCAGAAAACGGAAAGGCTTAAATAATTCCAGATCTTCTGCATCATCCCGATCGGCCCAGTATGGATGATTGATGAAGGAGCGGTTGTTCAGTTCCGTATAGATAGCACTTTCGCTGTCGATATTACTTTTATCCATATATCTGACAGTCAGACCTTTTAACTCCCTTTGTTGCGCATAGGATTGTGCCCACTGACTGTAAGTTTCCATATCAAAACGAAAAGTCACCATTTTCCGGCAATGCAATTCACTGAAATAGGAAGCGTAATAATCAGGATTATATGGCAGTCCGAACAATGGAACCTCATCAAAACGATTCAACAAAATTCCTGCTCCATAATTCAAATGACCGTTCAGTCCTGCCACCACCTTTTTGCATTGTGGAAAATGCTTTTTAATTTCTTTTTTGATAACTGAAAAAACATCCCCTAAACCCGGAAGCGCTTCAAAGAAAGACACCTGAACATAATCCTGCAGGCGGAAATCATGAATCAACGCAAAACGCGCAACCAGGTCATTTCCATCCCGGATAACGAACATTTTTACAGTTGAATGAAGCCT
>JBILFS010000415.1:0-2659 GCA_044351455.1 Paludibacter sp.
ATGCGCTGCACCAGTTTATGCCGTACAATATCCGATTTATCAAATTCAATTCTGGCAATACCCTTCACATTTTTAAGAATTTGCAAAGCATCAATCAACCCGGATTTTTGAGAAACCGGCAAGTCGATTTGCGTCACATCACCGGTAACTATCATCTTGGTATTCAGACCCATACGAGTCAGGAACATTTTGATTTGCTGAGTAGTGGTATTCTGCGCCTCATCCAGAATCACCACCGCATCACTCAAAGTTCTCCCCCTCATAAAAGCCAGCGGAGCAATCTGAATCGTACCATTTTCCATGTATTCCTTCAGTTTCAGCGGAGTAATCATGTCCTGCAAGGCATCGTACAAAGGTTGAAGATAAGGATCAATTTTTTCCTTCATATCCCCCGGAAGAAAACCAAGCTTCTCCCCTGCTTCCACAGCGGGACGACTTAAGATTATCTTACGAACAGACTTGTTTTTCAATGATTTAACAGCCAAAGCAATCGCAGTATATGTTTTTCCGGAACCGGCAGGACCAATGGCAAATAACAAATCATTTGATTCAAATTCCTTCAATAATTTCTGCTGATTTGGTGTTCTGGCCATGATGGATTTACCATTCACACCATGCAATATCAGATGATCAAATTTTATTTCATTGGGCTCATTGCCCTTTATAATTTCGATGATATCAGATTCTGTCAACGCATTATTATCAATGCAGTATTGTTCCATCTTTTGAAGTTGGGTAATTACCACATCAATTTTTGCAGGCTCACCATCGATTTTAATCGTATGACCGCGTGCAATAATTCTGATATTAGGATGTAAGTTCTTCAATAAGTGTAAATTAGCATTATTTACACCGAAGAAAACCAATGTGTCCGTATGTTCGGAAAGTTCAAATATCTGTTCGTTCATCATATAAAAAATCCGGAAGTTATCCAACGCAGACAACTTCCGGATTCAAAGATATAAATAATTAGTATGCAAACAATGGATAGTTGGCCATGGTTTTGTTTACTCTATCTCTTACTGAAGCAATAACAGCTTCATTTTCAACATTCGACAATACCATTTCAATCATTTCAGCAATTTCTGCCATCAAATCTTCTTTGGCACCACGTGTAGTGATAGCAGGAGTACCCAAACGAATACCAGAAGTCTGGAATGCAGAACGGCTATCAAAAGGAACCATATTCTTATTACAAGTAATATCAGCCTCTACAAGCACTTTTTCGGCAACTTTACCAGTTAAATCAGGATATTTAGAACGCAAGTCAACCAACATGGAATGATTATCCGTTCCACCTGAAATAATGGTAAATCCTCTGCTAATCAGTGCTTCAGCCAAAGCTTTAGCATTTTTCTGAACCTGAATCTGATACTCTTTATATTCCGGTTGCAAACATTCGCCAAAAGCAACTGCCTTTGCAGCAATCACATGTTCCAGCGGTCCACCCTGAATACCCGGGAAAACAGCAGAATCCAGCAATGCCGACATCATTTTAATCTCACCTTTAGGCGTTGTTTTACCCCATGGATTTGGGAAATCCTTGCCAATCAGGATAATACCACCACGTGGACCACGAAGTGTTTTATGCGTTGTTGAAGTAACAATATGCGCATATTTTACAGGATTTTCCAATAAACCGGCAGCAATTAAACCAGCAGGATGCGCCATGTCAATCATCAATAAAGCACCAACTTTATCAGCAATTTCACGCATGCGTTTATAATCCCATTCACGGGAATAAGCCGAACCACCACCAATAATTACTTTGGGTTGTTCACGAATAGCCACTTCTTCCATTTGGTCATAATCCACACGACCAGTATCCTGACGAACATTGTATTCGCAAGGTTGATATAAAATACCAGAGCTGTTTACCAAAGAACCATGAGACAAGTGACCACCATGAGCCAGATTTAAACCCAAAAACTTATCGCCCGGATTTAAACAAGCTAAAAACACAGCAGCATTTGCCTGAGCACCTGAGTGCGGCTGCACATTGGCCCATTCAGCACCAAAAACCTCTTTGATGCGATCAATAGCAATCTGTTCGGATTGGTCAACTACTTCGCAACCACCATAATAACGTTTACCCGGATAACCTTCCGCATATTTATTGGTTAACACCGAGCCCATGGCTTCCATCACCTGATCGCTCACAAAATTTTCGGATGCAATCAATTCAATACCTTTCATCTGGCGCTGTTTCTCGCGCGAGATAATCTCAAAAATAACTTCGTCTCTCTTCATAAACTTTTATATCTAAATTTTTTCTTTTTATAATATCTTAACAATTTGTAATCTGAAACTTATATTTTCTAATGTGACAAATGTGGTAAAAAAATCATTTCTTCTTCACAGTCCAACCAAATCTCCCAATTTCCTTGCCCAGTTCATAATAATGCCCGTGCGAGTATGCAATTAAATCAGCATCAGCCATATTAAAAGTATCAGTTTCGGGGTCGATAAATTGTTCATTCGCCAAAACATTGATAACATCGGCAATGAACATATCATGAGAACCCAATGAAATTACCTCTTTAACGCGACATTCGATACACAAAGGCGCCTCTTTGATGTAAGGAGATGAAACCATTTCACCTTTGACAGGTGTTAATTTCATTTTCTGAAACTTATTGAAATCCCTGCCACTTTTCAC
>JBILFS010000417.1:0-2656 GCA_044351455.1 Paludibacter sp.
GGAAAAGCTGAATGGTGCGGTCGCGAATTTTCAGTCATAGATACCGGTGGCTGGGTCATAAATTCTAACGATATTTTTGAAGAAGAAATCAAACGCCATGTGCAGATTGCCATGGAAGAAGCTGATATGATTCTTTTTGTGGTGGATGTTCAGAATGGTATCACTGACCTCGATATGGAGGTAGCATCGATGCTTCGCAGAAATAAAAAGCCTCTTATGCTTGTTTCTAATAAAGCAGATACATTTGAAATGCAATATCATGCGGCTGAGTTTTATAAACTTGGTCTTGGTGATCCTTACATCGTTTCTGCAATCAATGGTCTTGGGACGGGTGAATTGCTCGATCAACTGGTCGAAATGCTCGGTCCTGCAACACCCATGGAAGAAATTGATGAGGAAATTCCGAGAATTGCCATCGTGGGTCGCCCGAATGCAGGAAAATCTTCCATTGTAAATGCATTTATCGGTGAAGAAAGAACCATCGTAACTGAAGTAGCCGGAACAACCAGAGATTCCATTTATTTGCGTTTCAATAAATTTGGTCACGATTTTTATTTGGTTGATACTGCCGGTATCAGAAAAAAAGCCAAAGTACAGGAAGATCTTGAATATTACTCAGTGGTAAGATCTATTCGTGCCATAGAAAATTCGGATGTGTGTGTGCTGATGATTGATGCCACAAGAGGGATCGAAAGTCAGGATATGAATATCTTTTCTCTTATCCAGAAAAATAAAAAAGGTTTGGTTGTGGCTGTCAATAAATGGGATTTAGTCCCTGATAAAGGCAACAACGATACCAAAGAGTTCGAAAAAACCATTCGTGAACGTTTGGCTCCTTTCGTGGATTTTCCGATTATCTTTACATCAGCAGTAACCAAACAACGTATTCTGAAAGTATTGGAAACTACTGCTTTGGTTTATGAAAATAAAAACCGGAAAGTTCCTACTGCGAAACTGAACGAATACATGCTTCCGCTGATAGAAAACTATCCTCCACCTGCATTGAAAGGTAAGTATATCAAAATCAAGTATGTAACGCAATTGCCAAAGACCATGGTGCCAACCTTCGTGTTCTTTGCAAACCTGCCACAGTATGTGAAAGAGCCTTATCGCCGCTATCTGGAGAATAAAATCCGTGCGAAATGGGATTTCACCGGAACACCAATTCAGGTATTTATCCGACAGAAATAGTTTTTCTTTAGTCTCCTGGTACAAGTAGTTTCTCTTTAGCATATTGCTTTCGAATGAGATCTATATGTTTTTCGTCTAATAATGATTTATGCCCTATTGCAGTTTTGTGTATTTCGAAATAAAAGTGTCAAAATGTAATGGTTATTAAATTAATTGCCATTACATTAAAAAAAGCATCCGGACCGGGATTTCTACATTGGGCAAAGCAGGTGGATGAGAACAGGTTTGAAATTTATTTCATGAGAAAAAATAATATTTATTTTTTTCAATCAGAAGTATTATATTTGTAATTATTCTGCAAAAATATACATATAAAGTAGTTTGCAATGTTGTACAAATCTGATAATCTGAAAAATGAAAAAATCCTTAAAAAATAATTGCTCCGGAATCAGAAAGATTAGACTATTGTCATTCAATATTCTGGTATTGACCGGAATGCTTCATGCTGCCGTAACCTATCAGGTAACCGTACCCGCAGGCACCAAAACCTGTTATATTGCCGGTCAGATGAATGGATGGAAACAACAGCAAATGAATAAAGTTACTGAAACAAGTTATGCTTTAACCATTGACGATGCGCTTGTATCTCATCAATATAAATATTGCTCCGGACCCGACTGGATTTATGAAGAACTGAACAGTTCAGGAAATGCGATTGCAAACCGAAACTATGCTACCACTGATGTTGTTATCCGTTGGAGAGCAGTTTTTGACCCTGCCAATACAAGTTATACCTATCTTTCGAATAACTTTCAGTTTACACCTCTTTCGGGAACCAGACGTATTTGGGTGTATTTACCTCCTGATTATCAGTCGAATCCTGCCAAAAGATATCCTGTTTTGTACATGCACGACGGACAAAATGTTTTTGAGAATGGCGGTTTTGGTTCGTGGAAAGTACAGGATGCCCTGAATCAGTTACATGCTGCCGGGAAACCTGTGGGTATTGTGGTTGCAATCAATAACAGTTCAGATAGACTGGCGGAATATGCACCCTTTGCCAATGCAAAATACGCTGCAAATCCCAAAGGAGACCAGTACATTGATGCCGTCATCCGAAATGTAATCCCTTATATCAATGCAAATTACCGTACATTACCCGACAGAGAAAATACCGGAATTGCGGGCAGTTCGCTGGGTGGACTCATTTCCTTCTATGCCGGATTAAAAAAAGACAGTGTGTTCGGTAGGATAGGGGCGATATCACCATCATTCTGGTACAACAGAAACGATTTGTCAACTTATCTGCAAAACAAAACACTGAACTTTGTATCAAAAACCAAAATTTATTTTATTTGTGGTGATAGTGAAGGCGACCCGGACATGGTTCCGGATATGCAGGTTTTTCATCAAAATACCATGAAAAAGGGATTTACGCAGCAACAGGTTAATTATGAGGTGGTTGCAGGTGGAAAGCACAGCGAATCTTCGTGGGCAACCCAGATTAGTCGTGTTTATGAGTTTC
>JBILFS010000418.1:0-2655 GCA_044351455.1 Paludibacter sp.
AACCCCCTGTAACATACATAGTTCCTGAAGGACTATATTCCACATCATCAGTCCAGGTAATTACAGGTTGATTTAAATGTGAGTACGACAACCCACCAAAATATTGATTGTAGGTATACCACAAACCTGCTGAAATATCTGCACCAAAACCTTCAACCATTGTTTTGGGAATGGCTTCATCATTTTGAATGTCGTGATATTCGCCCATCACTACCTGTGGACCACGTGCGCTGTCACCCTGAAAACCCACACTCAATACTCCGGCCTGTAAACCAACGCTCATTCTTCCTTTTCCAAGTTTGAATTTCCGGGAATACTGAAGTGCAACCGATTGATTTACAAAAAGTCCTACTTCATCCTTGACGAAATTTATCCCGATTCCCTGTTTTGCACCACCCATACTAAATGGTGAATTCAAATTGAAATTGGTTGTAGTTCCTCCACGGGGCATATCAATCCAGTTGAGACGGTGTTGACCTGTAACACTCATTAAATCGGTTTCGCCTGCCGCTGCAGGGTTAAAACCCGGATAATTGAACATGTACTGACTTAATTGCGTGTCGAACTGAGCAAACAGGAAGCCCGTACCGGTTAAGATTTGTAATAAAATTAAAACAATTTTCCTAATATTCATTCTGTTCACTCTTTATTTAGCAACAGGAGATCGTTGATACTCATACTGTGCAGATTATTAAACTGAAAAATATCAGGAAAATTGTTTTAAATAAAATTAATCTGTTCTATGACTGTTAATCCAGCCTGAAATCAATACTCCTCTTCATTAAAGAAGAAGTCTTCCTTACTTGGATAATCCGGCCAAATGTCTTCAATACTTTCATAGATTTCACCTTCATCTTCAATTTCCTGAAGATTTTCTATCACTTCGAGCGGTGCACCCGATCGTATCGCATAATCAATTAACTCGTCCTTGGTTGCTGGCCAGGGCGCATCTTCAATTTTTGAGGCAAGTTCTAAAGTCCAATACATCGAATCTGGTTTTTTAAATGATTGCTATTTTTCAATTTTAGTGCAAAAATAAAAAAAAAAACGATACTACAATCATTATATGTCATTTTTCCATGAAAATTCGTTAAATCCCTCATTGATAGCAATATATCTCGACAGCACAAAAAAGTAATCAGATAAACGATTGATATACACTAAAATATTGTTGTCGATTTCGCTTTTTTGTTGTTTCAATTCCAGAATTCTGCGCTCAGCTCTGCGGGTTATGGTGCGACAAACATGTGCCGTTGAACTTGCTGAGGGGTCGCCGGGCAGTACGAAATAGTTTAATGGCGGTAAATTTTCACTAAGCCGGTCAATTTCTTTTTCTATTTCGCTGATATTTTCTTCCCTGATTACAGAAGATTGATGAAGTTTTGTTTGTGATTGGTCGGTTGCCAGGTGTGAGCCCACCGCAAACAGCAAAAATTGTATTTTCTTCAGAAAAACCTTGTTTTGTCCGGCCTCCAATCCGGATGCAAGTAAACCGATAAATGCATTCAACTCATCAACTGTACCGTATGCTTCTATTCTGATATCATTTTTAGGAACACGTGTACCCCCGATTAGTCCGGTATTGCCTGAGTCTCCGGTTTTGGTATATATTTTCATGTGTTTATAATTGATTTTTTTAGTTGTCACATGGAACTTACCATGTTAAAATAATCATTGCTTTGTGTGTTAATAATTATTTTAACATGGACGTTTCATCTGTTTATAATTGTTTTTTTATTATAATCTTAGTTTGTAATTTTTTTTCTGAAGATCTTTTTTCAGAAATACGATTCCCATATGAAATATATCGATGGTGGCAGTAACTTCTGGATAGTCAATGATTTCTTTCCAGGCTTTTTGCATGCCATCCGACCAGTATATATCATCGATTACAATAATGGTTTTTTCGGTGGAATAGTTCAGACAGATATTAAAATATTCCTTTAAACTTTGATATTGATGATTCGCATCAATGAAATAGAAGTCCGGTTTGTTACTTTTATCCAGCGTTTCAAGCAGTGTTTTGTCAATATTACCTTCAATCAAACTGATATTTTTTAAATCATGTTTGTTGAAAAGCTCCTGTGCAATCCCGGCCCTATTGCTGCATCCTTCAAAGGTAATTATTGAATCGTTTTTATTGACACTTGCCAGATACATGGTTGTAATGCCCAGGGAGGTACCTAACTCAACAATATTCCGGCAGTTTAAATACCGGATTATTCTGAAAAGAACTTGTGCCTGACCGGCTTTTTTCAGACTTCTTTTGGCTATTTTACTGATAGTTACCTTCCTGTTTTTTCCGGTTCCAAAATCCATTGTTGAAATAACCGATTTATTCATTAATAAACGGATGCGTTCCTTTTCAATGGCCTCAAAAACATAGTAAGGACTCTTTTCCATGATGGAATACCGTATAAAACTGTACAAAAAAGGTGAATGCACCCCAAAACCTTTCGAGTTTCGGGCTGTGAGAATATGACGGAAATACAGAAAAATTATACGGAGGATTTTCATTTTACCTGCCTTTCAAAGTTGCATTGTAATAGTTTTCGTCGTTAATCAATGATAATGTGGTTTGTAATTCCTTGTCGCTTTTCAATGAATATTCAATCATCCCTTTTTGATAATAATATCTTTTGATGATTTCCAAAC
>JBILFS010000419.1:0-2648 GCA_044351455.1 Paludibacter sp.
TCTCATGACTTAAATCTTCAGCATTATCAGAATGAAGCATGAAACATTTTCCACATGAATTTTCATAAGATTTGCAATTATAAAAAAAGTGACAAATACCTGTAAATGCCCAGCTATCGTGTAAAGTCCAGATGATTTTACTATTTAAGCCCACCAGGTCCTTCAAATTGAGAAACCTGTTGGCAACAAAATGCAAATGAATGATATCAGGCTTAAAAAAATGAAATGCCTTTTTGAGATTTACTGAAGCCAAATCATTCAGAAAAACATTTTCTCTCCCGGGATATTTTTTCCATTTGGATTTTCTGAATCGATTATTAATTTTCCAGATTATCTTCTCTACAAATCCGCTCAATCCATTTTCAGAAAAATCATTTATATGGTAAATATCAGCATCATCAGTAAGTTTCTCACGCACAAGCATTTTTACGTCAAGTCCATTTTCCCGGGCATAGCTGAACAGGCGGTAACAAGCTTTTGCTGCACCTCCCCTGCTATCGGAATAATTAACAAAAAGAATCCGGGTTTTCATAATTTAAAATCGATTGTTTTATGAATTCCTTTCCATTAACATCAACCTTTTAAGATTGAATAAGTCAAATTCCTGTCTTCTGACAGATCCACCATAAGCCACAGTAATCGTTTTAAAGCCTGCTTTGTCTGCAATAACTGCTGTTTTGTCACCCACTTCACTTGCCGTACCGAAAGGGTAAGCAAAATGACTGATTTCTTTACCGGTAATTTTCTTCAGAATCTGTTTATTCTGCAAAATATCCTCTAAAACCTGTTCATCAGTCATATTACGCAGGTTTAAATGGCGAACTGTATGAGAACCAATAGTACATAATGGCTCTTTGCTAATCATGCTTATTTGTTCCCTTGTCATCATCAAATCACAATAATCGGCAGTTTCAGCAATTTCCGGCAATAATTTATCAAGATCTTGCCCGAAACTTTCAGGATTAATTTCTAATATTTTTGTTCTGAGTTCCAGAAAGGTACTCTCTTTTTGTTCCCTGGTTTCACAAGGATAAGATTTACCATCTCCTGTTCTGATAATCCTGTTCTTCAGGATCAATTCCTCAAGATTATACCACCAAAGCAAGGCATTCCCGTCTACCAATCCCGAAGCAATAAAAATAATGAAAGGGACATTATATTTTTTAAAGACAGGCAATGCCAGTTCAAAATTATCCAGATAACCATCATCGAGGGTCATGACAACAAACTTTTTTTTCAACTTCAGTTTGCCTTCTTTAATGAGACATAACTCATCCATGGAAATAAACTGATAAAATTTTTGCTGTTGCCGGATAAATTCATCGAGAAATTCAGGGGATACTTTCATGTTTTCATTTGCAAAAAGTTTATTCTCATCCTGATAACCTACCCGGTGTAACATATAAATATATCCGCATTCTCTGTTAATGGTCAGATTGCAGAAAGTATTGATTTTCTTTTTGAAATATTTAAACATCAGTGATAAATTTTCTTTTTAATTATAAAAACATTGCTACCTGTAATTATTCTGGAAATTCTGTTGATAATTTTTTTCCACAAAGGTCTTTTGACTCTGGAATAAGCATTATAAAAAGCGTTGATTAATCTTTTATCCTCGTACAAAATATCAAGAAGTCTGGGTTCCGGAATGGCCTTTTCAATATTGAATCTTAAGAATTCTCCTGAATTTGTATGATGAGTACCCGTACCATCACCACCAATATTATCCACATAGGAATGTATTGGAATAATAGATACACCATGATGTTTGAATTGATTGAAGGTAAACTGCACATCCCAGGCATCAGATCGACCTTCAATTTCGTCGTATAACATCGGGATAAGATCGTCTCCTCCCCTGGAATACGCATCACACAGGACAGGATTTGTCAGAAATTCTTTCAGCGTATCCTTATTCCAGTTAATTTTGTTCCACCGGTCGCTCCAGGTTGCCCAACCGGAATTGAATTGTCGGAGAGAAACATAGACATCATACTTATAATCATCCGGGATCTGAATTTTATTATGCTCAAGATTTAAACCACTGATAGAAAATACGGCAGGATAATCCCTGTAAAAATTCAGACATTTATTCATGAAATTTAGAAAATGAGGCGAAGTAACGATATCATCTTCCAGTATGATGGCTGCTTCATGTTGAGACAAAACAGTTGTTATACCCTGAATAATTGAATTTCTGCAACCAATATTTTGCTGATGTGCCCTGATAACTACATTTTTACACCACTGTTCACTTTCCACTACCTTCAGAACTTCATCAATATCTTTCTTCTGACTGGCAGTTGCAGTGGCTCTGGGACCGTCGATAAACACAAATAATTCAGTCTGACCAGCAAGCTGATTTTTTTTTAATGCCTCTAAAACAAGTCTTGTATGTTCAGGACGGTTGTAGGCAAATAATATGACCGGATAGATTTTCATATGCAATCACATTTTTGATTTTTTGTTCAATTTATATAAAGGTGCAACGATTCTAATGATAAACTCGCCCAAAAAAGGATACTTCACAAAAAAAAGAGCTATTCCTCTCATCTCCATAATAACAGGTTTCATCAGAGGATTAATACTTCTGATAATCCTGAAGAAGTTTTTAATTTCTTTGGCAGGCGCTCTCAACAAATTGATAA
>JBILFS010000420.1:0-2637 GCA_044351455.1 Paludibacter sp.
GCATTGAAATTAAACATGCTATTGGTCGAAATCGCACCGAAACACTGACTTTTGATGACCCACGACGTGCCATTCAGCTACCGCAAGAAGTAATCAGTGCAGGTATGGAACCTAATCCGGTGCCAGCCGATGCAAATAAAGATAATACCATCACAAAACTCATTGAAAAATAAGCACTATGGATTTTAAAAAACTACTTATATGCACTGCGTTGTTAAGCTTTTTTCTATTGGCTTTTTATTCGTGCATGGAGGAAGAACCTTTATCGCCGAGCACCTTCGACACGAACGATAGTTTGGATATAGATGCATCAACTTACACTTTCGATGCATGGTTGCGAGCTTCTTATTTAGATACCTACAACCTCGATTTTCGTTATAAACTGGAAGATGTTGGCGCCGACATGAACTACAATTTAGTGCCGGTAAGCACCGCGAAAGCGGAGGAAATGGCTAAGCTCATCAAGTACCTTTGGTTCGATGCTTACGCAGCAGTTGCAGGCCCCGATTTTTTAAAGCAAAATGGTCCGCGCATTATTCATTTGATTGGATCGCCGGCTTACAATCCCGTTTCGGGCACCATAGTTTTGGGAACTGCCGAAGGTGGTATCAAAGTAACGATATACCGATGCAACGAATTGGATGCTACCAATATAGACATGCTCAACGAATATTATTTCAAAACCATGCATCACGAGTTTGCACATATTTTACACCAAAAACGCAATTATCCCACCGAGTTTGGAATGTTTTCTATTGGGAAATACAATCCGCTTGGCTGGCAAAACAAAACCGATTCCGAAGCGGCCTCAATGGGCTTTGTGTCTCCTTATGCCAGTGGTCAGGTGCGCGAAGATTTTGTAGAAATAATTGCCAATTACCTGGTGAAAAGCGATGCAGACTGGAATAATATTTTGACTATGGCTTCAAAAAACGGCTTAAATGCGAAAGGTATTGAACTGCCCGACGATGGTATTGATGGCAGAACACTTATTCTGCGAAAATTAGAAATGGCAAGTAAATGGATGAAAAATTCGTGGAATATTGATATAGTGAAATTGAGAAGTGAAATTATGGAAAGGGAGAAAACAATACCATGATCTCTCCCTAAAGAAAATATTTTTTAAAATCGTATGCGAAATTACATTTACATATTATCTATCAGTCTTATAGCTGTTTTTTCCTGCAAAAATCAGGAAGCCGATATTTTTTTGAATTCGCCGATGGTGCGTTTGAATGAGGCTCTGAAAACGAACACAGCCCTGCTCCAAAGTTCCGAAAATGGTTGGGCAATGGAGTATTTTGCTACATCCGAAAGTCCGGGTTACACTTTATTTGTAAAGTTTAAAACCAATGGCGAAGCTGTGTTTATGGCAAAAAACAACTTGACAAAAAATCTTGTATTAACGGACAGCTCCGTATATAAAACTATTGGCGACAACGGTCCTGTACTCACATTTAACACCTACAACAAAGTACTGCACGCGTTTTCGAATCCTGTAAATCCTGACGGTTATGGTTTGGAGGGCGATTATGAATTTGTAATTATGCGTTCGTCGGCTGATACAATTGTGCTACAAGGCAAAAAGCGGGCAACCACCATTTTGTTGACAAAAATACCGATTACAACAAGCTGGAGCAACTACAGGGCATCGTTGGAAAATATGAATACTGCGCTATTTGCCAATAATGCACCGCAGCTTTCGCTCCAACTGACCGACAAATTTACTTTTGCGAATGGGGCTTCGCGTGTGTTTGTAATTAAAAAAGAAAATGCCCAAACTTCGGGTTCGGTTTCGGCGTCGTTTATAGTAACACGCACAGGAATTCGATTTCACAAAGTTCTGGAATTGGATGGTAAAAAATTCCAAACTTTCACATTGTCGCCCGATAGCGCTTCGCTTATTAGTAACGAAGACAACAGCATTAAATTGAAGGGTCCCGACAGTTTAGCTATTTTTTTCAGCAACAATAGGAATACCTGGAAAATTAACCCCGACAAAATGAGTCCGTCCCTGCTTACAATTTATAATCAGATGAAACAGTCTCTGATAACAAAATACAAGGCAACTGGTATTGCACTTTTAATACGATACAACGATGTCCGAAAATCGCATGGTTTGGTAATTCAATTTACTTCCGGAAAAAATAAATACGAAGGAAATGTGGATATGAATATGACCGTAAACGGCATGGCACAACTGAGTTTACTAAACAAGGAAACCGGTGATATGAATGGAATGAGTTTTTATTCGAATGTAGCGGGATACAAAACTATTGCCGATGCGCTTTCGACCACATTTAATATTTCATCTCCAATGCCACTGAATCCGCGTTCGATAAAGTTTGAAAAAATGTCGGATGCAAGTCTATGGTTTGAGGCAACTTGTTATTAATCATTTATATATAAAACAATCAGAATGAAAAAAAGTCTTTTTTACTTTATTTTTTTTGTATGTAGTTTGGCTGTTATTGCTGGTCAGAGCAGTAAAGTAACCGTTTTTGAAAAGCAAAATATTCAGAAACAAGCGGATGCCATTCAATCGAAAATCGTTGACACAAAACGCGTGAATTTGGTGCAAAATACTATAAATGAGATGCATAAAGTTGTTGATGCGCATGGTAATGTGAAGCGTGG
>JBILFS010000421.1:0-2627 GCA_044351455.1 Paludibacter sp.
GCCGAATGATAGAAAACCGGGTCAGACTGCCAGTTGGATTCGCAATACGCCTGCTGCCAATGCGTTGGTTTCGGAACTTGCTTTGAGAATTGTCAACGAGGAAAAACTGGGTACGGATATTTATCCCGATTTGTTGATGTTGCAATATACGGTCAGAACGCCTGATGAAAAGAAGTTTTCGCTGCAATCCATGGAGAAGGAGGATATGTATCTGCGTCTCGATGGTGAAATTCAGTTTCTGATGCAGAAGATCGAAAGCTGGATAAATCCTGCTGATGTGTTGTTTTTCGTTTTTGGAAATCAAACCAATGCCCGTTCGCCGGAAGAACTTAAGGAAAATAATATCTATGCGGGTTATTTCAATGCGGGAAGATCGCTGGCTTTGCTGAATTCTTACCTCATCGCGATGTATGGTCAGGAAAAATGGGTGGATGGATATCACAACAAAAATATTTATCTCAACAAAAAGAAAATTGAAGAGAAAAACCTGAATATGAATGATTTCCTGCGCAATGTGGCGTCTTTCATGTCGGAGTTCGAAGGCATTCAGTCTGCTCTTACTTACAGGGATATCCTGAATCAACCGGTTACGCTGATGAACGAACAAAGCAGAATCAGAAATTCAACCTATAAGAATTCAGCCGGTGATATTGTATTGACCATGATGCCGGGTTGGATTGAGGTCAATGATAAGGGAGAAACGGTTGGTGAATCTTCTTCGCTGGTACCAGAAATTCCGTTTTATTTTTACGGATGGAATATTCAAACGCAAACAGTTTTTGCACCATGCTCTATCACTGATTTAGCACCCACGATTTGTAATTTTCTTTCGGTGCCTGCTCCCAACGGGAATATCGGCAGAGCAATCGAAATTCAGTTAAAATAAAAGAAGCTAGTAATGAATTATAATTTTGATGAAGTTTTTGACCGCAGAAATACCAATGCTGTCAAACTGGAAAGATGTAAGACTTTGTTTGGTACTGAAGATGTATTGCCGCTTTGGGTGGCTGATATGGATTTTGCCACACCGGATTTTATCATCGATGCCATAAAGAAACGTTTGGAACATCCTATTCTCGGTTATACCATGCCTCCGCGCAATTTCAATCAGCTTTTTGCCGATTGGGTAAAGGATCATCATCAGTGGGATGTGAAAAAACAATGGACGGGATTTGTTCCGGGTATCGTGCCGGCATTATCCTTTGCAGTACAATGTTTCTCCAAACCCGGGGATGAAATCATTGTGCAGTCGCCGGTTTATTATCCGTTCTTCAATGTAATTCAGAATAATGGCAGGGAGATTATCAACAATCAACTGGTAGAACAGGATGGAAAGTTCATCATGGATTTTGATGCTTTTGAAAAGAGTATAAGTCCGAAAACTACCTTGTTTATTCTTTGTAATCCGCACAATCCTGGTGGGAAAGTGTGGGATAAAGCTACGCTGAGCCGTATCAGTGAGATATGTCTGAAAAATAACATCCTGGTAATTTCTGATGAAATTCATGCGGATATGGTTTTCAAAGGATATAAACATACCCCATTCGCAACTGTTTCTGAAGCAGCTGCTATGAATTCAGTAACTTTCATGGCTCCAAGCAAGGTTTTTAATATGCCGGGAGTTGTATCTTCATCCTATATTATTCCGAACCCAACACTTCACAGTCTGTTTACAGAATTTCTGGAAGCGTCTGAAATGAATACGGGTAATTTATTTGCATATACGGCTACTGTGGCTTGTTACGAGCATGGTGAAACCTGGAGATTGCAAATGCTGGAATATGTACAGGATAATATAAATTATGTGGTTGATTATCTCAAAACCAATATTCCTAAGGTTAAACCAATGGTTCCCGAAGCATCTTTCCTGGTTTGGCTGGATTGTGAAGCCTTAGGAATGGAAACAGATGAACTGCATCAGTTCTTTGCACAAAAAGCTGGTCTGGGCTTAAATAAGGGAACTATTTTTGGTGCAGGTGGCGAATATCATTTAAGATTGAATGTAGCCTGTTCGCGCAGGATATTAGAACAGGCCATAGAACAGCTAAAAAAAGCCATTGATGGACGTGAAAATTAACCCATCCTGGAAGTTAGCGCTTCAGGAGGAATTTGATAAACCCTATTTCAGTACCCTGGTGGAATTTGTGAAACAGGCTTATGCCTCCCATAAAATTTATCCACCGGGCAATCTGATATTCAATGCTTTCGATCAGTGTCCACCTGAAAATGTGAAGGTGGTGATTTTGGGTCAGGATCCGTATCATGGTCCCGGACAGGCACACGGTTTGTGTTTTTCGGTGAATGATGGCGTTGCTTTTCCTCCATCACTGGTGAATATATTTAAGGAAATTCAAAGAGATTTGGGCGCGCAGATTCCTGCATCTGGAAATTTAACCCGCTGGGCACAACAAGGTGTTTTGTTGCTCAATGCAACTTTAACAGTGGAAGCTCATCAGGCAGGTTCGCATCAGGGTAAAGGATGGGAGACTTTTACAGACGCTGTAATTCGTTACCTGGCAGATAACCATTCGGGCATTGTATTCATGCTTTGGGGTTCGTATGCGCAGCAGAAAGGGGCGTTTATCAATCCGGAGAAGCATTTGGTTTTGAAAACGGCTCATCCATCA
>JBILFS010000465.1:0-2623 GCA_044351455.1 Paludibacter sp.
TATCAGTTCCCGGAGTTTTTCACACATCCGGCGTCCCAGACTTACGGCATGATCCACGTGAATCAACGACGAAAGGGCATCCACCGATTCGCCATTTAGTAAAATATCCAGTTTGATGAGTTTCGATGGTCTGTATCCATTGGTATGATAATCGAAAGAGGCATAGCCTTTCGAAATACTCTTCAGGCGGTCGTAAAAATCGAACACAATTTCGCCCAAAGGCAAATCGAAAATCAACTCCATCCTGTTTCCGGAAATATAATCCTGTTTGATAAGATCTCCACGTTTATCCAGACAAAGGGTCATAATCTGACCAATATAATCCGTTCTTGTGATGATGGAAGCCCGGATATAGGGTTCCTCAATTCTGTCGACCAGCATCAAATCGGGCAATCCTGAAGGATTGTGCACTTCCAGAAGTTCATCCTTTTTGGTGTAAACCTTGTATGAAACGTTTGGCACCGTGGTGATTACATTCATATCGAACTCCCTGTCGAGTCTTTCCTGCACAATTTCCATGTGCAACATACCTAAGAATCCGCAACGGAAACCAAAACCGAGTGCTACCGACGATTCCGGTTCGAATGTCAGGGAGGCATCGTTCAGCTGAAGTTTCTCAATAGCCGACCTCAGGTCTTCATACTCTTCAGTATCGATAGGATAAACTCC
Source organism: Paludibacter sp. (assembly GCA_044351455.1). Lineage (GTDB taxonomy): Bacteria > Bacteroidota > Bacteroidia > Bacteroidales > Paludibacteraceae > Paludibacter. Next base: position 670 of record JBILFS010000465.1, read on the forward strand.
GGCAAAAACCATGGGTTTAACCTCTTCGAATCCCGAAATGGCTTTGTCGCAAGGTCGTTTGATATGCGTAATGGTATCGCCCACTTTCACTTCTTTCGAAGATTTAATTCCGGAGATGATATAACCCACATTTCCCGCACTCATTTCCTGCGCAGGAACCATGTCGAGCCGCAATATACCAATTTCATCTGCATCATATTCCTTGCCGGTAGCCACAAATTTTACCGGGTCACCCTTTCTGATGGTACCATTTACGATTTTAAAATACGCGATAATCCCTCTGAAAGAATTGAAAACGGAGTCGAAAATCAAACACTGAAGCGGCGCATCCGGATCTCCCTGAGGAGGAGGAACTCTGTCGATGATTGCCTGCAATATTTCCTCAACACCGAGTCCTGTTTTACCACTCGCACGGATGATCGATTCGGGTTTACAGCCGAGCAAATCAACAATCTGGTCTTCCACTTCTTCCGGCATGGCCGAATCCATGTCCATCTTATTCATTACCGGAATAATTTCCAAATCGTGCTCAAGAGCCATATAAAGATTGGAAATAGTCTGTGCCTGTATGCCCTGAGTGGCATCAATAATGAGCAATGCGCCCTCACAGGCTGCAATCGATCGGGAAACTTCATAAGAAAAATCCACATGTCCCGGAGTGTCAATCAGATTGAGGACATACTCCTGACCATTGTTGGTATAATTCATCTGGATAGCATGACTCTTTATGGTAATCCCCCGTTCCCGTTCGAGATCCATATTGTCAAGCACCTGGGCTTTTAAATCTTTATCGTATACTGTCTTGGTAGTTTCAAGTAAGCGGTCGGCTAATGTACTCTTACCGTGATCGATATGGGCTATGATGCAAAAATTACGGATGTTATTCATTCGTTTGTTTGATATTTGTTTTGAATGCAAATTTAGTAAAAAAACCCGAATTATCAATTGGTTATCATCAGAGAATATACCTGATTAACTATCTTTGTTTAAACAATTCAACAGTTAAAGTGTTTAAGATTTAACAAATATTTTATAGATGGAATATCTTTTTGATGGAGTCCGTGAATTTTCGGGCAATGATTACCAGGAGATGAAACGCCTTTTTCGTCAAATCGGGAGAGGTCAGCAACCACATACCTTGTTTATTGGCTGTTCTGATTCGCGCATTGTCCCCAATCTTATCACCAAAACGCTGCCGGGTGAATTGTTTGTAATCCGTAATATCGCCAACCTCATTCCGTTGTATCGGGAGTCGCAGGAATTACTCGCAACAACCTCAGCCGTTGAATATGCGGTAAAGGTTTTGGGTGTGGATAATATTCTGATTTGTGGCCATTCCAATTGCGGAGGATGCAAAGCGGTGTATATGTCGGAGGAGGAATCGAAAGACATTCCGCATACACGCAGGTGGCTTGAACTGATGCATCCCGTCAGGAACAAAGTGGAAGCATTCGGGATTGAAGACGAACTGGATAAGGAAATCCTGACCGAGCAATTAAACATTGTGGAACAAATGAATCACCTGCTCACCTATCCCTATATCCGCGAGAAATACGAATCGGGCAAATTGAATATCCTGGGGTGGTATTACGTCATTGAAACCGGTGAGGTGTTTAATTATGATGTAAAGGAAAAGTTGTTCCGGAAGATTGAGTGAATTTCTACCGGGAGTTTTGCAAATAATCCCAACATGTATTTTTGTCCGTAGGACATACATGTTGATAGAATATCAGGATCCGACATCGTCTCTACATCGTGAGCCGTTTCATTTCCTTCTCGACCGATACGCTGCCCACTTTGCCGCCGAGGGGTGGATTAAGCTTGCTGACGCGTATCTTCAAACAGTTGATACCCGGAAAGTGATTCATCAGTCTCGCAGCAGTAATATGCGCTGTATGTTCGAGTAAATTTGAAGGCTTTTCCATCTGATCGGCAATGATATCATAAAGTTGCT
>JBILFS010000422.1:0-2613 GCA_044351455.1 Paludibacter sp.
AAGGTTTCGGACTTCAATGTGAGGAGTTTTTACTGACTAATGTGGTTCGTCAGGCGCTGGAAAGTGGAATACTCTATAATGCGACTTTATTGCGGCAGGCTTTGGCAGATGAGTTAACTTCTGCTACGCCCAAATTGAAAATTACAGGATTTAAAGATATTCAGCCTTTGTCAGGTACTGATTTAATTGATGAAGTTCAAAGATCATACGATGGAGCCGGTGTGCAGGATACCATCATCATCACCAGATCTAATTACCGGACCAATATTTACAACAACGGAATCAGGGGTAGGGTAATGATGAAAGAAGAAGAGATTTGTAACGGTGATTTACTGATGATTACCCGCAATAATTATTTCTGGAATAAACCCTATAAGGAAATCGAGTTTATTGCCAACGGGGATATTGTAGAAGTAGTGAGGGTAAGAAAATCCCGGGAAATGTATGGATTCAGATTTGTCGATCTTACCCTGAAATCGCTTGATTTTAACTGGGAAATTGATGCGCGTATCTGGCTCGATTGTTTGCAGAGTGAAAATCCTGCCCAAACTTCTGAATTGAATAAGAAACTGTTTGCAGCAGTGGAAGAGGATTATGCTGATATTACAATTAAGCGGGAGAGATATAAACAAATGTTTGAAAATGAATATCTCAATGCATTGCAGGTGAAATTTGCCTATGCGGTAACCTGTCACAAAGCGCAGGGAGGCCAGTGGAAAAAAGTATTTGTGGATATGGGTATGTCGCCAGATACATTAATTGACAGAAGTTATTACAGATGGTTGTACACTGCCCTCACAAGAGCAACAGAAAATGTCTTTCTGGTAAATTATATATCAAAATAGTAAAAAAAAAGCAAAAATTAATCTTTAGATGTTTTAATTTCATTATCTTTGTCAGCATCAATCAATTCGAATTAAGACAGTTAACAGGACTGTTGTACTAACTATTAACCTCTTAATATACATTGTCTTATAGTATTGATTTTATCAGACCTTTAAAAACAATTTTTTACATATGAAAAAAATAGTTTTAGCCATTACAGTATTTCTGTTTGCCCTGATTTTACAGGCACAGCAATTGAATAGTTTGTATTTTCTTGAAAATTCACCTGGCAGGCATCTGTTAAATCCTGCATTCCAACCAACAAGTAATTTTTATTTCGGACTTCCGGTTATCAGTAATATACAGCTGGGATATTACTCAAATTTTCCAACCTATAAAACAGCGTTGTTTCCTTCCGGACATGTTATAAATGTAGCACAGGACAGGGCTAAATTTGTTGGTGCTTTTAGTCCCATGAATACGATGGATGCTTATGCTCAGATAAATTTGCTCGATGTTGGCTTTAGACTGAACTCAAATTACTGGACACTAACCGTTAGCTCGAAAGCAGATATTAACGGCAAAATTCCCAGAAGTATGATGGGATTGTTGATTGATGATAATATTCTTACCAATGGTTTTTCATCTGATTTGACAGGAATGCAACTCAGAATGAATGCATATACTGAAGCTGCATTAGGATTTTCAAGAGATTTTAAAGGTAAATTTGGCCTTGGTGTAAAGGCTAAACTTCTTTACGGAAATAGTTATTTATCAATGAAAATCAATCAGTTAGGTGCTGGTGTAAATGGAAAGGCGTTGAGTGCGACTGCTGATTTATCAATGCTTGCTTCATCTCCGCTTTCAATAGATAACCGTTTAAAGCTAACATCTGCAACAGGATTTTTTCCTTATATAAAACCATATGGTTTGGGAGGCGCCATCGATTTGGGTGTGTATTATAAACCAATGAAGTTTATGACTTTATCATTGGCTGCGACTGATATCGGAATGATTAACTGGTCGTCGATGACACAAAAGAATTATTTGTTGAATTACCAGTTTTCTGATGCTGATGCGAATACCTGGGTGAATACTCATCCGGGTTTTACAGATGTTCCACTCGACTCTTTAATGGATGATATCCGAAATAAATTGACTTCAACTGAAAATGCTGCACCAAGCGAGAATCATTATTTATCACCAAGAATAAACGCCGGTATTGAACTCGGAATATTGAAGAATAAGCTAAGTCTTGGCATTTTGTCGAGGTCGCTTCTCAGAAACCAAACCCTGATTCATGAATTAACAGGATCTTTAAATATCAAACCTGTTCACTGGATGAATATGGGATTAAGCTATTCAGTTACCAATGGAAATATGAGTAATGTGGGACTGGGATTGAGTATTAAGATGAAGAAAGTGAATTTGTTTCTTGCTATGGATTATATTCCTGTTCAATATGTAGGACTTGATCTTCAGCAATTTTTGCCTGAAATCCCGGCATTTAGTCTGCCATTGGCATATAATTCAAACAGAACAAATTTTGCCATCGGATTAAACTATGTGCTTGGCAGCAGAAAAGATGCTGATATGGATGGTATTGATGATAAATTTGATCGTTGTCCTGATACTCCGATGGGTGTGAAAGTTGATGGAAGAGGTTGTCCTGTTGATTCTGATAAAGATGGTGTTTCGGATTATCTGGATAAATGTCCTGATACTCCCAAAGAGGCATTGAATTTTATTGGTACAGATGGCTGTGCATTGGATACCGATGGTGACAGT
>JBILFS010000036.1:0-9895 GCA_044351455.1 Paludibacter sp.
AATGGTAATTCCGGCATTATGACATGTTTTTATTGCTTCGATTGCCTCGGCTCTTGGTGGGTCAATCATGCCAATCAGGCCGATAAACTCAAATCCGCTTTCGACATCATCGATTGAGATAGTATTTACATTGCTGTGTGTTTTTTGGGCAATAGCAAGAACGCGCATCCCTTTCGATCCAAGCAATTCGATTTGAGAAATTATCTTATGGGTATCCAAATCTATGTCTCCAATATGTGTAGAGCAACGTTTTAAAACAACTTCGGGAGCCCCCTTAATGATAATATTGTCGTTGAGGGTGGCCATATATTGTTTCTCCGAGTCGAATGGAATTACATCTTTTCTTGGTATTTCCGCACGTAAACCATCTATGTCAACTCCGGCTTTTGCAGCAGCCACGATCAATGCAACTTCGGTAGGGTCGCCGGAAATACTATGGTCGTTTGCCTCATAAACTACATTAGCATCGCTGCAAAGCACTGCTTTTTTTAATAAAACCAACATTTCTTCCGGCAGGGTGGTTATTTCAGCACCATTTAGTTTAAAGGCACCATGCTTATTATAACCAACGCCGGTAACCTGCATGTTATGGTTATAATTCCATAACTCACATACGGTCATTTCGTTTCGGGTAAGCGTTCCGGTTTTATCAGAACAAATGACCGTAGTACTTCCCAGCGTTTCAACGGCAGGTAGTTTGCGAATAATTGCATTTCGTTTTGCCATGCGTTGCACACCAATGGCAAGAGCAATGGTAACAACTGCCGGAAGTCCTTCGGGAATTGCGCCTACAGCCAAAGCAATAGAAAAGACTAAACTTTCTTTAAGTGCATCATATAATTGTACCCCCTGCCCCAAAGCTCTGTAAGTGCCAACGACCAATATAATTAGAGTGATTGCAAGTATACCTATTGTTAAATACTTGCCGATAACGCCCAACTTTTTGGTAAGTGGTGTTTCCAAATCAACAGTTTCGTTGAGCATATCGGAAATCTTGCCAAGCTCTGTTTCCATGCCAATATTTACCACTACAGCTGTGGCTGTGCCCGAAACAACCAAAGTGCCACTATAAACCATACATTTTCTGTCGCCTAACACCGCATCGGGATTAACCGCTTCGGTTGTTTTTTGTGAAGGCACAGATTCACCTGTGAGAGCAGCTTCCTCTACCTGCAGGTTTTTTTGCTGTATGATTCTCATGTCGGCAGGAATGCGGTCGCCTGCTGCTACCTGAACAATGTCGCCGGGTACAATCTCCGAAACAGGAATGGATATTATATTGCCATTGCGAATTACTGTAGCATTTTCGGGAACCATGCTACTAAGTGCTTCAATGGCCTTGCCTGCTTTATATTCCTGAATAAAACCAATAATTGAATTCACTACTACTACGGCGAATACTACCATTCCGTCTGTGATTTTGCCTAAAGCGGTAGCCAATGTACTCGAACCTAGAAGAACCCAAATTAACGGATTGTTAATTTGTCGCCAGAGTACTTTTAATACACCATCTTTGCTTTTTCGCTTAAGTTCGTTTGCGCCGTATTTTAAACGTCTTTTCTTTGTTTCTTCCTGTTGTAGTCCTTGTAATGAACTTTCTAAATAATCCAATACATGGTTGTAATCAATGGAGTGCCATTGATTGCTTTCATTTTTTACCATGCTAATGTGCAATAAGGTGTGTTTGTTAATAGAAATCTATCGTGTAATTGTTGAAAAGAACTTTTTAAACGATAAAATTATTGTTGAAAAAAATAATCCGAAATATATAAAAGTACCTAAAACATAAAAATATCCAAGAAGTATGATAATACCTTATACAAAAGCTCCTTTGACTCAATTAACATTAAAAGTCAAAAAGCTCACCCAAAAGCCCTTTCTTTTTTTTATAACGGTAATCATTATCTTTGTTGTGAGAATACTTTTCCTGATAAATATCCCGGGAAACACTTTGTTGAGGAGCCGACCGTTCGATTATTTTATCAAGTTCACCACGGTCAAGCCAAACACCACGACATTCCGGACAATAGTCAATTTCTATACCGTTTCGGTCTGTCATCACTAAGTTTACTTCTTTACAATTCGGACATTTCATTATTTATATGGTTTAATTTGTTGATGTTTTTTATTCCTGACCTTAATTTAGATAGAATCTGTTTTTCAGGACAATTTATGTAAATTACAACAAATTTCATTCCATTTTGTTGATGTTTTTTGATACATCTTTCATAATTATTTTAATCTTTGCCGGACACAAAATTTTTTGTCAGAAATAACTAAACCTATCAACACTCAAAACCGTATCTTCCATTTCTCTGTATTTAAACCATATATAATCAGCGTAATAAAAGGTATGAGTATAATTCCGCCGAGGATGTAAATGAAAGTGCTTTGTTGCATTGTGATGCTAATGTCGGGTATGCTGAAGGAGGGTAAGGTAATGTCCGGGCGGATAAAATCAGCTTTTCCGAAGATGTAACTGAGCAGACTTCCCAGTCCGGCTAACAGTATAAGCAACCATTCGTATTTTTTCCTTGCAGGAATTTTTTGCATAACTTTCCTGCTGAAAAATGTATCAGCTATCTCCCTTTTATTCTCCTGAAAGAATTGTTTGATAATTTTGTCATCCTGCGTATTCATAACCTGCATTTTTTAAGTATTTTCCCATTTTTTCTTTTCCTTTAAGGATGTATGTTTTTACTGTTCCCAACGGACACGCCATGATTTTGGCTATTTCCGGATGTGTTTTATCTTCCATATAAAAGAGTAATACTGCCGTTCTTTCTTCTGGTCTCAGTATTTTCATCGCTTCCTGTATATCAGCCTTTTCTGATGAGTATCCGTGGTCCTGTTGATATAACAGATTGATTTCACTTTCGTTTATTTCCTGTGTTACTTTTCTTGATCTTACCGAATCGTAAAAGATATTGTAAGCAATCCTGAAGAGCCAGGTGGAAAATCCTGAAATGCCCTGAAAACTGTTCAGATTCATGTAAGCCCGGATAAATGTTTCCTGAGCTAAATCGTCGCTTAACTGACCATCGCCCATCGTCAGGTTCAGAAAGAACCTGCGAATGGACGACTGGTACTTGCGGGTTAACTGATCAAATGCTTTTTTATCGCCTGAAAGGGTTACCCGGGCAACGAGCATTATATCCTCAGTTTTACTCATTGTTCAGTTTCTCTGAGTCTTGTTTTTGTTTTTCAAGAAAATGTACTAAAATATAACCGATTCCTACAAATCCGGGAATCAATGCTGCCAGCATGAAGCCAATGTTGTTGTCGTGTCGGATTAACAGGAAGATGCCAAAGGCTAGTCCAACCATCAGGGCAATGATTCCTCTTTTCAGATTGGAAGGTTTGCTCTTTTTTGGCTCATCAAAGAAACTCTCAGGAATGTTTTGTCCCATTTCCAAAGATTTCATGTAAAGATCGTACCTTCTTCTCGATTCAATGTCTTTATTCCTCGAGGTTATCAGGATAATGGCCACCACAAACAGGAAGGGAGCAATTACAATCATTACGATGCCAAAGCCATTCAAAGGCATGTCTTCTTTGCTTTCTGCTTCAATTCTGCGTTTTTCTACTTCATCTCTGCTTTTTTCCAGTTCCAGAATCTGATCAGGATTCAGTTTCTGATAAAGAATGGAATCTTTCTGGTCATTTGTCAGATTTTCATCATGCAGATTCAAATCTTTTTCAATTTTCACCTCAATTTTCGGAGAGGACACTTTTTCTTCAGCGAAGAGCTGTGCATTGACTACAAGTGTAAAAATAGTCAGCAATAAAAATAGTTTTTTCATACGGATAATTATTAATTGTTTAACATCTTTGTAAATTAGACGTAAGCAAACAATCATTTGGATTTAACCTAATGAAATATTTTTTTATCCTATCAGTTTTTTTAAAGCCTGATGTACTTTATCGAAATTGAATTCGTTCAGAATTCCGTTTTTGTAGGCCTCAATTTTGTCATTACACAAATTGCCGATACTGCCTTCATGCGTATGATTCACTGTTTTATCCGGATTAAAGTCGCCTGCTTCAATGGCCAATCCAACCTGTTTGTAGGCGTCTCTGAATGGGATTCCTGCAATAGTGAGGTTGTTTACTTCCTCTACACTGAACAGATAATCGTATTTCTTATCCTGTAAAATACTTTCATTTACCTTTACTTCCGATAACATGAGATTGGTCATAATCAGACAATCGTTCAATTCTTCAAAAGCGGGAATAAAAACTTCCTTGATAATCTGCATGTCGCGGAAATATCCTGATGGAAGATTGTTGGTAATCAACAGAATTTGTTGCGGTATTCCCTGAATCTTATTGCATTTTGCCCGGGTAAGTTCAAAAACATCCGGATTTTTCTTATGAGGCATAATACTCGAACCCGTTGTAAACTGATCCGGAATTTTAATGAACCCAAAGTTTTGAGAACTATACAGACAGGCATCGTAAGCCAATCGGGAGATGGTAGCAGCCACTGAAGCCAGTGCATTAGCGACAGTTCTTTCCATTTTTCCACGGCCCATCTGAGCATAAACCACATTGAAATTCATTGAGTCAAATCCCAGTAAATCAGTAGTCATTTGTCTGTTTAATGGGAAAGAAGAACCATAACCAGCAGCAGAACCCAGAGGATTTCTGTTGGTAATTTTCCAGGCAGCCAATAAAACCTGTAGATCATCGGCTAAACTTTCGGCATAAGCCCCAAACCAAAGTCCGAAAGATGAAGGCATTGCAACCTGAAGATGTGTATATCCGGGGAGTAAAACGTCTTTATACTGATTGCTGAGTCTTAATAATTCATCAATTAGTTGATTAACCAATTGAACAGTATTTTCAATTTCTTCCCGGGTGAAAAGTTTCAGATCCAGCAAAACCTGGTCGTTGCGGGAGCGACCGCTGTGGATTTTTTTGCCGGTATCTCCCAGATTTTGTGTAAGCAGATATTCTACCTGAGAATGAACATCTTCCACATCTTCTTCTATGACGAAATCTCCGGTTTCAGCAGTTTTATATATTTCTTTTAACTTCAACAGCAGGATGTCGAGTTCATTTTTGGATAATAAGCCAACCGACTCAAGCATGGTAATATGAGCCATCGAACCAAGGATATCGTGTTTGGCGAGATAGAGGTCCATTTCCCTGTCTTTTCCAACCGTGAAAGTTTCAGTTTTTTTATCAACCTGAATATTCTTTTCCCAAATTTTTGTGGCCATATTGAATCTCCTTAATCAATTTAATTGTCTGTTCAGTACATCAGCCAGTTTGTCCGCCAGTTTTTCTATTCCCTCCTGCAGTTTATGTCCAATCATCATTTTAATCATGGCAGGCAGGTCGGCTTTCAAAGTAAGTTTCATTTTTGTGTCATTTGCGCCAACTTCTTTGAGTTGAATCGAGGCATTCATTACAAAGGGTAACTGCATCGATTCAAACTTAATGATATTACAGGGAGTTTTCTCAATAATCCTGAAGCCAATTCTGCCAAACATTTCAGCCTGAAATGTAAACTCATCAGTGTTGAATTCCGGATTCGAAATTTTTCCCTGCAAATCCTGAAGATCTTTAATTTTTTCCAGATTTTTCAGGTCGCTTAATATACCAAAAACCACTTCTTCAGAGGAAGAAATGGTTTTAACTTCACTTTGATAGCTTGTCATCCTTTAAATGATCAGTCTTTTTTCCATTCTGAAGGTTTCATCCTCCACTCTTTGAGTGTTTCCACCTCTTCTTCAGTAATATAATTTGTTGCTAATGCTTCAGTTAATACAGCATCGTAATCACACAAGGTGGTAAGTTTTACTTTTGCTGTTCTGAACTTCTCCTCTGCTACAGGAAAACCATAAGAGAAAATGGCTACCATCCCTAATACAGTAGAACCATCTTTTCTGATTGCTTCAACAGCTTTTAAACTGCTGCCGCCGGTAGAAATCAGGTCTTCAACAACCACAACTTTTTGCTTTGGTTTCAAATCACCTTCAATCAAATTTTCCAGTCCGTGATCTTTTGGGGTTGGTCTTACGTAAATAAATGGCAATCCCAAAGCATCAGCAACAAGCGCTCCCTGAGCAATAGCCCCGGTTGCAACACCCGCTATTACTTCTACGTCAGGATATTGCTCCAGAATGATGCGTGCAATCTGTGTTTTGATGTAGGTACGAATACCCGGATATGACAATGTTTTGCGATTGTCGCAATATATCGGTGACTTCCATCCTGACGCCCAGGTGAATGGGTTTTTGGGTTGAAGTTTTACGGCTTTAATTCTTAAGAGCTTTTCTGCAATCTGTTTCTCAGCAATTTTCATTGAAATATATTTTTGAATAATAAACGACACATTCGAAAGGAAATTAACCCCCTCATATTTTAGCGCAAAATTAATCAAACTATTTCACCTGTAAAAGCTAAAAAATCATATTTAAAAACATATTTTTCAGTTTACATATTCACGGGAGGCAGGAATGCATCTTCAATATGTTCAATACTACAACCGTTTTTATCCTGAATGATAGAAATGATATCGAAACGGGTTTCTCCATGCCAGTTAAAATACCTGATGTAACCCTGAGCAGCATAAACCAGATTTTTTATTTTTTTTAAATCGATGGTTTCCTGAGGAGCCTGAAAGTACTGACTCGATCTCGTTCTGACTTCAATAATAACTAACCAGTTGTCCTTTTGAGCAACTATGTCTAACTCAAGTTTGCCAATTCGGTAATTGGTGTGGCGGATGGTATATCCTTTAGAAATGAGAAAATCGCGGGCAGAGATTTCTCCGTTATTGCCCAATTCATTGTGAAACGCCATGTGAAGATAAATTTTTCAGGGATTAAAACACAAAAATAAAAGTTTTTTTTCATTATTTGCTGAAAAACAAACAGATAATATTATTTTTGCATAAAATTTGTTGTATCAATGACCGATTCTGAAAACAGGCAGGAAAATAAACGTGAAAATAAACGTGCCAATAAGCGGGTTCATAAACATATGTTCCTGCTAAACGATGCCGAAAACAGAGCCTTAAATAAATACATGAAGAAATACAGAGTCTCCAATAAATCCAGACTCATAAGAGAAGCTTTAATGATGGCTGTAATTAAAAAGCTTGAAGAAGATTCTCCCACACTCTTTGATTAACTTATTTAATTTTTATGTTGATGATTAACAAGTTTTTGATCACATTTGTAATGTGTCTTTTTATTGCTTTTGCGGAACTTTTGGCAAATAATGCCCGAAGTGAAAACCAGATGGACAGCATCATTGAAAATTCTTTTAAATTACGTCCTGCTGCTGAGAAAGTATCACATTCAGAAGTAAAATCTGAAAGCAAAGACAACCATACAAAAGATATTACTGTTAACAAATATATCCCCCTTGATCTGGAGCAAATTCTGAATCAATACGAAGCCTCCAAAATTGAGTTTGAAACTCCTGTAAACAACCTTTACCTTAATGCAAACCCTTTCTTCAGAGAACTGACATTCAGTGGTTATTGTTTGAAAACAACTGATTTGATTGATTATCCCTCTGTTGATGAAATTCTCCGGATGAATAAATTCAAAGAATCGGGAATGTTTGTGATGGATTTCCCCGGATTTATGATAGCAGAGAATTATATAGCAAACCTGAGAAATGAAATTCTACGGGAGTTTGTTGCATTTAAACCTGAGAAGTTCAAATTTAAAACAGAACTGCTTCCGGATGTGAAAGATCTGGTTGAATTTAAGATTGAAACGAGGCCGGTTGACCAAACTCTGGAAATCCTTGAGAACAAAGTAAATGCGCCTGTTAAAAAGATTGTTATTGATAAGCCTGTTGTGAGTCCATGGGTGCTTAGATCCAACGCAATGCTTCAGTTTTCACAAAGTTATATTTCTTCCAACTGGCACAAAGGGGGTAGCGATAATATGTCGGTGCTCGGTATTATCAATGGTCAATTCAATTATGATAACAAAAAGAATGTGCAGTGGGAAAATTTTGCTGAATGGAGACTGGGGGTAAATACCGCTGAAGGGGAAAAGATACGCATGTTTAACACCAATGATGACATTATCAGATATAATAGCAAATTGGGCATTAAGGCTGGTGGTAGCTGGTTTTATAGTGGTACTTTTGATTTTTCAACACAGTTCTTCAGTAGTTATAAATCTCAAAATTCAAGCGACAAAGTTGCTGCATTTCTGACCCCTGTCAGGATGAATGTTGGCGTGGGTTTTGATTATAAGTATAAGAAATTAATTTCTTTGATGATTTCACCTGTCAGCTATAAGTTTATTTATGCCAATGATACTATCGGAATCAATAAGAAAAGTTTTGGTATTCTTCCTGGTGATAAGGTGCTGAGTCAGTTGGGTAGTTCTTTCAGAGCACAGTTTTCATATGCTCCTTCAAAAGAAATTCAAATCGATTCCAAACTTACTTTCTATACAAACTACCAAAAGATAGAAGTTGATTGGGAAATTGTAAGTAATTTTGTTGTAAACAGGTATTTATCAACACGTTTGTCATTAAATCCAAGGTACGACAATACCATGATTTTGAATAAGGGCGAGAAAGCTAAAATTCAATTCAAGGAATTGCTTACCTTCGGATTTTCCTACAGATTGAGGTAGTATTATCTGTATTGTTCATGCCATTGCATAAAAGTAGCTGTTTGATTTTCACCAAATTTACTGAGTTGATGCCGGATTTTTTCAATACTGTATTCCTGATTTAATTTTGTTTTTGAAAAGAATTTATCAGCATAACAGATGATTTTTTCCTCTATTGACATTGGGATTAAATCTCTTTGTGGCAATGGTAACTTATTTTCAATAATATTTTCTATACTGATTCCGGTGCCTGTGTGTCGCTCACAAACCAAGGCATGTTTACGCAATCCTTCCAGTCGGAGGATATCAGCTCCCAAATATCCGTGTTCAATATAATGATGTGTGCCTTTACAATAGATTCCGGGTGCATTTGTCAGGAAAATACCAATGTCATGCAACATGGCTGCTTCAGCAATAAATTGCGCATCTGCGTTTAATTCCGGATGCCTGCGTACAACTTCAAGTGCTTTGTTCCTGACTTGTTCACTATGGGTTATCAAAATGTGGTATAACTCACTTTCCGGTTTAATAATTTCTTCGGGTATTATCATGATTTATTTTGTTTGCAAAGATAAAAATATTTAACAACAAAACTTTTTACGTTATGCATATTAAATTTGATTATTTTTGCAAAACCTATGAGATATGTGAACGTCATCCTGCCTTTACCGCTAAATGGTACTTTTACCTATGCAATTCCTGATGCATGGGAACAAACTTTGCGTATTGGTATGCGGGTTGTGGTACAATTGGGCTCCAGAAAGATGTACACAGGAATCATCGTGTTGATTCATACGCACACTCCGGAGAATATGAAAGTCAGGGAGATTGTTGCTATTCTCGATCATGAACCTGTAATCAGAAGACCTGCTCTTAAATTTTGGGAGTGGATAAGTTCCTATTATATGTGTGCTTATGGTGAGGTTTATAAGGCTGCATTGCCGGCCGGACTAAAACCTGAAAGCGAAACAGAAGTTTGTATTAATCCGGATTTTGAAGCTGAGATGGTTTTAAGTGCACCGGAACAAAAGGTTTTGGATTATTTATCTGATGGAGAAGCTAAATCAGTTGAAAAACTGGCTGTTGAAACAGGGATAAAAAGTGTAATGCCTGTTGTAAGAGCATTGCTTGAAGCTGGTGCCATTGAAATCAATGAAAATCTTCAGGAGCGATTTAAACCTAAAACAACCCGATATGTCAGATTGTCTTTTGCTTTTGAAAATGAAGAGAAACTGAAATCTTTGTTTGATATTCTGAAAAGATCTGCTAAACAACTCGAAATGCTGATGCGCTTTCTT
>JBILFS010000423.1:0-2605 GCA_044351455.1 Paludibacter sp.
AGAAGAGAAGTCCGAATCGGAATCATGGCCAGTGTGGCATTATTTGTACTATATTTCGGTCTCAATTTTTTAAAGGGAATAGATATTTTTTCACCCGTTTCAAATTATTATACCAGTTATGAAAATATCGGAGGATTGGTACCTTCCTCACCGGTTTATGTAAAAGGATATAAGGTAGGTCAGGTTGAAGAGATCATATATGATTTTCAAAAAGAAACATCATTCATCGTAAAAATCTCTGTCACCAATGATATTGATTTGCCGGATGACACGAAGATCCAATTGTATGATGATGGGTTGTTAGGAGGAAAAGCGATTCAGTTGGTTTTTAAACCATTTACAAATAGTTCAAAGTTTTTTGAACCTGGTGATACCATTCCATCTGAAGTTGCAACAGGCCTGATGGCTCAGGTTGCCGGCGAATTGATGCCAAAGATAGAAAGTATTGCCAGCGAAACAGATTCTCTCCTTAAGGCAGTAAGAAGTCTCGTGACAAGCGGAGCTGTGCAGAATAGCATGAACTCAATCGAGAAAATTACAGCTGATCTATCCGTTAGTTCTCATGCCCTCAAAAAACTCACGTCAAAAGATTTGCCTCTTGTAATGAAAGATGTTAATACCATTACAGCTGATTTCAGAATTATCAGTGGAAATGTAAAACAAATTGATTTTGCTTCAACAATGAAAGAGCTGGATGTTACAATTAAAGACCTGAATAAAATTACAGGAAAAATCAACGATCCTAAAGGTAGTGTAGGCATGCTATTAAATGATAAAGATCTGTATATCAATTTGAAAAATACTGCAGGTAGTGCCGATAAATTGCTGATAGATTTGCAGCAATATCCCAAAAGATATGTGCATTTTTCACTCTTTGGGTCAGGAAAGAAATAAGGATTTAATTAAGAACTATTCTAAATAAAATTTTTTTTAATATTTTCTTTATTTAGAATTTATAATTACCGAGAGCCGCATGAATCAGGGCTTTCGGTATTTTTTCCCTTGCAGAACGTAAATTTAGTGTTAAATTGTTAATTTGCTTATTTTCAGTTAGATTACAAAAATATTTCAAATATATTGCTGAAATTCAACGCATTGAGTTAAAGTCCTGGAAATTAGCAATATGCAAAATAACAATTTATTCAAAAATTTTAACCATTTTTTTATTTGAAAAAACTTTATCAATTTTGTAACCCTGCTTTTGCGGAGTAAAGAATCACATAAACTATTCATTTTTATAACTTTTAGGATTTAAAACCATTATGACGTCTCAATTACCTGAAAATTTGTGGAAGCAGTGTCTTGAAGTAATAAAAGACAATTTAAGTGAGGCGACATTTAATACCTGGTTTGCTCCTATTGTTCCCCTTCAGTTTGATAATAATGTTTTGGTATTACAGGTGCCAAGTCAGTTTTTTGTTGAATATATTGAGGAAAAGTACATTGATCTTTTAAGGGTAACCATTTACAGAGTCATGGGTCAGGGAACAAAACTTGAATACAGGGTATTGATTGACCAGGCCAGTAATCAGTCAACAACCATTCCCAGTGAAAGTAATCACGAAAAACCCAAACCTGTTCAGAAAAACAATACAGGTTATATCAGTCCATATCATAAGGCGCGTTTGCCGGAAATTGATCCACAACTCAATCCTTCTTATAATTTTAATAATCTTATTGAAGGCAGGGGTAATAAATTATCAAGAACTGCCGGAATCAGCATAGCCAATGAACCGGGTAAAACAATTTTTAATCCTTTATTTGTATATGGTCAGTCGGGTGTGGGAAAAACACACTTAGCTAATGCTATTGGTGTGATGACTAAACAGCTTTTCCCTGAGAAAAGGGTGTTGTATGTTTCCGCCAATACTTTTCAGATTCAATATACTGACGCTGTAAGAAGTAATACTGTCAACGATTTTTTGAATTTTTATCAGACTATCGATGTGTTGATTGTTGATGATATTCAGGAATTTGCCGGCAAAACCGGTACCCAGAATACTTTCTTTCATCTTTTCAATCATTTGCATCAGACCGGAAAACAATTGGTGCTGACATCAGACCGTTCTCCGCTTGTTTTGGCAGGTTTAGAACAAAGATTATTAACCCGTTTCAAATGGGGTCTTTCTGCAGAAATTGAAAAACCTGATTTCGAACTTCGCAAAGCAATTCTGGAAAATAAGATTTACCGGGATGGTTTGGAAATTCCTGAAGAAGTGGTTGAGTATATTGCAAAACATGTGACAGATAATGTCAGAGACCTCGAAGGTACACTGGCTTCATTGATTGCACACTCAACGCTTGCCAGTCAGTCTATCGACCTGGAACTTGCAGCCAAAGTAGTCAGCAGAATTGTCAATATTACGCCAAAACAAAATACTGTTGAGAGAATCAGAGAGGTTGTTTGCGATCATTTTTCTTTGTCAGTTGATGCGATTTCTACAAAAAGCAGAAAAAGAGAAGTGGTACAGGCACGTCAGATCGCCATGTATCTGTCAAAACAGCTTACCAAAAATTCTTTATCTTCTATCGGTGATTTAATTGGCAACAGAGATCATGCTACAGTTTTGCATGCATGCAAGATAGTCAACGACTTAATGGATAT
>JBILFS010000424.1:0-2601 GCA_044351455.1 Paludibacter sp.
CTGATCAAAACATCTTTTGGTTGTCCGTACCAGTGTTCTTTTTGTTTTTGCAGGGTTATCACTTCAGGAAAATACATGCAGCGACCCTTAGCCGATGTCATACAGGAACTTGAACAGATTCAGGAAACGGAAATATACATCGTTGATGATGATTTCTTAGTGGATAGGAAATGGCTGCAAAGTTTTATTGCTGAACTGAAAGTCAGGAATATCCGCAAACATTTTCTGGTGTATGGTCGTGCCGATTTTATTGCTGCCAATCCGGATATCATGCACGAACTGGCCGGAATTGGTCTGCGGACGGTCATTGTCGGATTCGAAAGTTTCTCCGACAAAGAACTGGACAAATACAACAAACACACCTCCGTAGCCATGTATAAGGAAACAATGGCGGTGTTACAACGGGAGAAAATGGATGTGTTTGCGACCATCATCATTCCGCCTGAATGGGATAGGTCGGATTTTAAACAGATGGTTAGTGTGATTAAATCATTGAAAATTCATTTTGTAAACTTACAGCCCCTCACGCCCCTGCCCAAAACCGGAGTAAGCTTTCCTGAGGATCAAATCATCATTGATAAACTGAATTATCCACACTGGGATTTGGCGCATGTGTCGGTACAACCCACGAAATTGTCGGTTGCGGAGTTTTATAGGGAAATTCTCAAAGCCTATAATGCCATTTTGTATAGTCCCGATGTGCTCTGGAAATATCTTACAACTTACAGTCCTGTGATGCTTTTTAAAATGCTGGTGGGCGGATACAGGGTTTCAAAGCAGTATAAACAGAAAATTAAAGACGCTGAAAATGCCTAAAATACTATTCATACAACCAACGCAGTATGCCGAAAGTGGTAAGCTCTGCAAGCAAAAAAGAATCAACCTGCCCGGACTGGCTTTTCCGTTGCTGGCAGCCTATACACCATCGAACTGGGAGGTGGAATTGCTGATTGAAGTTGTGGATGAAATCAATTTCGATACACCCACCGATATTGTAGCCATTGGAACGATGGGACATGCCACTTTCAGGGGATTAGAAATTGCCGCCGAATTTAAAAAACGGGGTAAGATAGTCGTTATGGGTGGATACATGGCCTCCATTGCCTATGAAGAAGCCATGAAACATGTTGATTCAGTGGTAATTGGCGATGCGGAAATATCTTACCCACTGATGTTAAAGGATTTTGAAGAAACAGGTTCGGTAAAGCCACTGTATAATTTTCCCATCAGCGAACTGAAAAATTTGCCAATTCCGAGGTACGAATTGCTGACGCAAAAGAAAATCGGAGGCATGTTGCCCGTTCAGGCCGGAAGAGGTTGCAGCTATACCTGTTCATTCTGTTCTATTGCCTGTTTATATGAAGGGAAATACCTGTTCCGACCCGTCGATGAGGTTATCCGGGATATCAAAGAAGTAAAACGTCTGGGCTTTAAAAGATTTTACCTCATTGATGATAATATCGTATCCAATCCAAAATATCTCCGGGAACTTTGCCTGAAGATTAAGCCATTGAAGATGAACTGGGCAAGTCAGTGTGCCATCCATCTGGCAAAGAATTCCGAACTGCTTCAGATTGTTCGTGACTCAGGATGTGATTTGATGAGTTTTGGAGTAGAAAGTATTCAACAGGATGCCATCAACAGTCTGGATAAACCCTGGCTCAAAGCCAATGAGCATGAGCAAAACATCAAAATCCTGGCAGCATCGGGAATAACCGTGAGCACCGAAATGATTGTGGGAACCGATTTCGACACGGAAGCATCCATCCGGGAAACCTATCAGTTTATCTATCGAAACAGAATTCCCATTCCGCGGTTTTATATCCTCACACCCATTCCCGGCACCGATTTACACAAAGAATTGAAGTCGCAGGGAAGAATGCTGACCGATGATCTGCGGATGTTTGATGGTACCAGATGTGTGCATGTTCCTAAACAAATTGATCCTGAGAAGCTTACGGAAATGTATTGGTGGCTCAACAATCAGGTTTTTTCGATGAAAAGCATCCTGCATCGTGTTCTTTTCAATAAACAATTGTGGCGAAATCCGGCCATGCTGTTGTTTTCGATGGTGGTGAATTTGCATTACAGACAGTATATCAGAAGAAAAATCACCCCGAACATTTTTTAATCCTGATGAATATTCTGCTCTATACACCACCTGTTCCAAAACAATCTATTCATGTGGATTATTTAATTTCGTGCGAACCGCTGGAACTTGAATACCTGTACACTGTTTTGTCGCCCAAACATGCAGTGAGTTTTCTGGAAAAAGGGAGTCGCAGACTTTTGTATGAAAAGATTAAAACCGACAGAATTTCCATGCTTTGCATCAGTTGTTATATCACCCATGTTCCTGGTGTGCTGACGTTGGTGAAGCAATTGAAAATTGATTTTCCATCCTTGTATATTGCTGTAGGAGGGGTGTATGCTGAGGTGGTGCACGAACATTTTTTTTCTCCGGACATCGATGCCGTGATTTTCGGGAATCATCTTGCTGCCATTGTTGCCATTGCAGATGGTGTAGCTGCCGGTATGCTGCCTGATAAAATGGATGGCGTAGCATTCAGGACAAATGATTTTCAGTATGAACCGGTCAGA
>JBILFS010000425.1:0-2596 GCA_044351455.1 Paludibacter sp.
GATATCCAGCGTATATTGATAGATTTCCCCGAGTCCTGTGGTGATGGGACCCATTTCCGGAACTCCGAAACCTTCCGGGATTTTAGCCGCAGCGCTTTTGATTTTTTCCGCAATCAGTTGTCGCGGTTGATAAGTGCCAATTTTATCATCGAAAACAATGGTTACCAGAGAAATACCGAATTTTGACACCGAACGTATTTCCTTCACTCCAGGCAGGTTTGCCATTTCCATCTCGACCGGAGCGGTGATGTACTGTTCAATTTCCTGGGTCGATAAATTTCCGGAAGTAGTGATAACCTGTACCTGATTATTGGTTATATCGGGCACAGCGCCGACAGATATTTTGAAAACAGCAAACAATCCGAATGCTGCAATTGTGAATGTAAACAGCATAACGATCAGTTTATTCCTGATGCTGAAATCAATAATCTTCTCTAACATATGCTTTGCAGGGTATAAGGTAAAAATTTGAAGTATAACTTACCGGAAGTAAAGTTGTTTTGCAAAGTTAGAAAGAATTATGAATTGAGATGTGTTTTGTCAATTATTTTTTTGAGTCGCCGGATCTACGGAATCGTTTGTTACGGAAACATATGATAAATTTGTGGAATTTCATTTCAGGGGCGATGAAGTCATAAATCAGAGAACTAATGGCGTAGATTATTCGTCCCTGAACAAGAAAATCATTCGGGAAGTTTTGGGTTTTATGATCGATTCAGTGATTGATTCCCTTACTCTGGGCGGATTTATATTATAGGATTAATTAAATTTTTATAAAACGTGATTAGTTACAGATATTTTAATCAATTTACCCAATCCGTTACTTACCAGATAAACACCTTTTCCGGAATTGAAATCAACTTCGCCATCCCGTGTTTTTATTTCACGAATCAGCTGACCTGCAATGTTGTAGATGCTTATTTTTTCATATATTCCCGATATTTTCAGTTTTCCATGATTGAAATAAACACTGAAATCAGGGATTGAGGGATTGCTTTTAGCATCACATGTTCCCAAAGCCTGTAATTGGCCGTCGACGTAAAATTCACTCAGGGTGATGTCTTTGTTTAGTTCAAGTTTGCTTCCTGAAAATACTCTCAAAGCCGATTTTACATGGAATGCATTGGCGTTTTCAATTTTCAGTTATTGCCAGATTCAGGACTGGTACAATCGTAAATATGATACGAAATGATGGTTTGGTCGCGACTCTCACCCAACAGGGTAACATTGATTTTATCACCTCCCGGATAAAAACTCAGTTTCGGAGGCTGATTGTATCCGGTATTTTGCCAGTCAAACCCAAGCCGGTACACATGGTATACTAACACAGAAAAATGTAGTGTTGCATACAGGTTTCTCATTCAGTTTAATTTTTTCACCCGAAGATGTACTTCTGAAAATATCAAAGGCTACATGTTCAGGATCGGTGTTTAGCAATCTCCAGCTGATGAAAGCATTTGATTCTGAAGTTTTTAACGCAATTACACCCCTGTTTAACCGATCGGTTTGTTTGTTCGTTGCGGTTACATTACATATCAGAATAAAGACAATCAGAAAAGGGATAATTAGCCCACTGGCACACGTAGGGGGAATAGAAAGGGGTTTGTAAAGTTTTAACCTTTCACTCGTGTAATTAGTATTTTTAGAACAGGTTGGTTTCATGGTAAATCTGTTAAAAATTTAATATCACCTGCCACCTCCAGACAAGCATTCACCGAATTATCCTGCAGGATAATATTGCCGGTTTTTTTATCTGTAAGAATAACAAAAATTTCTGAACTCATGCTTTCACTTATTTTGCCATCCATCAGACCATTTATCGGTGAAGCAAGTTCGGTAGCCTGATTTCTGATTGCCCTGATTTCCAGCAAATAATGGTTGTTTGAAAGTGTAATTTTCACTTCATGCAAATCAGCAAAACAATTTTTCAGAGCTGAGCCATTGTAAGTTGTAAACCTGATCAGTTTGTTTTCATGAAGCAGGGCGACAATAAAACCGGTAAAGGAACTGCCCAGCCAGGGAATTTTTGCAACTGAAATTTTGATGGAAGTACCCTCCTGATTAAAATGATTAGCCTGCATCCAGATATAGGCTGATGGAAATGACTTTCCCCAGTCCTTTTCGATATAACCCTTTCCCCGGATGAATTCCGTTGGTTCATTCTTGTAGTTTAATGTGCCTTTAATTTCGTGATTCATGCTTACGATGCCATGATAACATTCCATCTTTGGAACAAAAGTAAACGGTCCCATGATGCCCGGAATCAGATAATTTACCGGCCATAAAAACTGATTGCTGAACTGCAAACTGCCTTGTAAATCCGGAAGATTCAAATCAATGCTGTTGCTGCTGAAAAAATTATTCTCAATAGAAATTTCAAATTTTCCGGGATGATAACTGAAACTTTCAAAAGGGAATTTATGATAAACAGCTGTTGCAGTCAACCCGTCCAGCACCTGGATAAAAGCATGTTTGCGACCATCCTTATCCATGGCAACACCCGGTATGACCGCCATCGCAATGCGTTTTTCTTCCTGAATGATTTTAAAATACCACCCCTCGAAATATTGTTTTCTTTTGAGGATGCCCTGAAAAC
>JBILFS010000426.1:0-2589 GCA_044351455.1 Paludibacter sp.
ATATCCTTATGAAACGTCCATGATAAAATAATTATTAACTTAAAAAGTAATGATTATATTAACTTGGTAAGTTCCATCTGACAATAAAAAAACAAACAGATGAAACATATATTCTTACAAATCACCACAAATTTGGGTGAAAGTGCCCGAAAAGCGATAGAAGTGCGGAATTCAGGGGGAATTCTTCTGCTACTTTCAATCTTCGTTTTTAACTTAACAACCGCACAAATCATTCCACCCACAAACAGCGTCGATTGGTCGAAAGCAGGTATTCAATCTCCCTTTACCGAACCAGCCAATATCGTCAACATCATGAATTTTGGTGCTTCAGCCAATGGAATTACTGATGACACACAAGCACTGAACAATGCTATTTCCGCTTTGAATGGTCATTATGGCGTTGTACTTTTGCCCGCAGGAATTTATTTATTGACTTCAGAAATTTCCTTACCCGATTCAGTAATTATACGAGGTGAGGGTTCAAATTCAACTTTCATAAAAAACAATTCCACGAGCACCTGTTTCAGCATTACGGGAACAAGTACAAATCAGTTTGCCAACATCCTTACCGGATTTCAGAAAGAGTCGAACAAAATAACCGTGGATAACACCTCTCTTTTTCAGGTGGGTAACAACATAGAAATAAGACAAAATAATGGCTTGTGGGATTTAGTGCCTGCAAGCTGGGCAGAAAAAGTACTTGGTCAGATTACAAGCATTACGAATATTGTTGGAGATACCCTTTTTCTGAAAGAAAAGCTTCGCATTAATTTTGATAACACCCTGAACATACAAGTTCAAAAAATTAACCCCAAAAAACAGATTAGCATTGAATATCTGAATATAGAAAGAACCAGCACATCGACCAGCGGAACCGGGAATGCCTTTGCCTTTGTTTTGGCAGAAAATTGCAGGTTGAAAGGCATAGAAAGCAATAAAAGTCTGGGCAGTCATTGCAAAATAAGCTTAAGTTCACATATAGAAATCAGCGGTTCGTATTTTCACGATGCCATCCGGTATGATGGAGTAGGCACAAAAGGTTATGGCATTGCGTTGGATACACATGCCAGTTCCTGTTTGATCACCAATAATATATTCAAACACCTGCGGCATGCCATGATGACCAAAGCCGGTGCCAATGGGAATGTGCTGTCATACAATTATTCATTAGATGTTTACAGAAATGGTTCGGGAGAATTTCCACTGGATTTCAGTGGAGATATTTCGTTGCATGGTCATTATTCTTTTGCAAATTTATTTGAAGGTAATATAGTACAAAACATCATCATAGATGAATACTGGGGTCCGTCGGGACCATACAATACCTTTTTCAGGAATCGAACTGAAAGTTATGGCATTATCATGAGTGCCTCCAATACAAACAATTCAAACTTTGTTGGAAATGAATTAAACGGTAGTTTTCCCTATGGTATGTATTCAATAACCGGGACTAATAAATTTGAATATGGCAATAATGTCAATAACACCGTAACACCCGGCGGCACATCAACACTTACCGATGCTTCCTGTTATCTAACCGGCAGGCCCGCTTTCTGGAATATACCTGACAACTGGCCTTCATTAGGTTATCCCAATCTATTGAACACAGGAACCATTCCGGCTAAAGCCAATTATATAGCAGGCAATTACACCGAAATGCCCCCGGGTGGCACCACTACAGGAGTTAATAATCTGCAAATGCTCAATTTGAAGATTTATCCAAATCCTGCAACCAATTATATTTCAATAGAATATAATTCATCAGACAACAATTCGCTTCAGGAAATGACAATTCATTCTTTAGAAGGAAAATTATTGAAAAAGATAAGTCTTTCGACAAAGCAGAGGGGTATCATTTCAAAAAGAATTGATGTATCGCCACTACCCAAAGGAGATTATCTTTTGAAAGTGAGGGCTGAGAAGAAATGGGAAGTGGTGAAGATGAGAATTGAATAAAGTGAATTGTAATTCAACTATTTTGAGGAAACTTATAGGGACTTTTCAAAAAGTGGGGACTTTTCAAAAAAGTGTGTCAATTTCTTTTCTCTGTTTTTTGCAAATATAAATAATTATCCGGAATTTCTGTTTTATACATCTTAAATTGTTGTATACAAAAAAAGACCAAATCCGGTTTATGCCCGAACTCAGTCTTTTTAAAATATTAGTTGATTCCTACCTTCCTATCTGATATACTCAAATCCGGTATAAGGCACCAACGCCGCCGGAATTTTAATACCATCTTCAGTCTGATTGTTCTCCAACAGCGCTGCCACAATTCTGGGTAAAGCAAGTGCGCTTCCATTTAAGGTGTGGCAAAGTTGTGTTTTCTTATCAGTTCCCTTGAAACGGCATTTCAAGCGATTAGCCTGGTAATTCTCAAAATTTGAAACCGAACTTACCTCGAGCCATCTTTCCTGTGCGGCAGAATAAACTTCAAAATCGAATGTCAGCGCCGATGTGAAACTCATATCTCCGCCACATAAACGCAGGATTCTCCAGGGTAATTCGAGTTTTTCAACCAGGGTTTGTACGTAGTTCACCATATCAGTCAATGACTCATACGATTTTTCAGGATGTTGAATCTGCACA
>JBILFS010000427.1:0-2584 GCA_044351455.1 Paludibacter sp.
CGTTTCGGCAGATTTATCCGCTTCCCGTCCGCATGTTAATTGTCCCATCCTCCGGAAGGATTTCATGGTGGATGTGTATCAGTTATACGAAGCCAAAGCCATGGGTGCTGATGTGATTTTGCTGATTGCTGCAGCATTGAGTGTGGAAAAAACCCTCGAACTGGCCAGGGAAGCCAAATCGCTCGGACTGGAAGTTTTATTGGAAGTACATAACCGGGAGGAAATCGGTCATGCCAATGAATATGTGGACATGTTGGGAGTGAACAACAGAAACCTCAAAACTTTCGAAGTGGACATCAATCTGTCAAAAGCCCTTGTTGATTACATTCCTGAGCAGTTTGTTAAAGTGAGCGAAAGTGGAATTTCATCACCTGAAACAGTTAAATCACTCCGTGAAGCGGGTTATAAAGGTTTTCTAATGGGAGAGAATTTCATGAAGGAAAACAATCCATCTGCAGCCCTTCGTAATTTTATCAGTTTATTGTAAAGGAAAGAATCAATGATTATTAAAGTTTGTGGCATGCGGGAACCGGAAAATATCAGGGAAGTCCTTGAGTTAAAACCGGATATGATGGGATTTATTTTTTATCCCAAATCGCCCCGTTATGTACAGGATGCAGCTTCCGTTAAAGAGATTTCTTTTCCTGAAACCCTGATAAAAACAGGTGTTTTCGTGAATGAAGAACCGGCAATTGTTGAAAAGATTATCTGCGATGCTGCATTGGATGCAGTGCAGTTGCATGGCACCGAAAGTCCGGCATACTGTAGTGAGATTAAACAATTGAAATGTGCTGTTTTTAAAGCCTTTTCCATTTCGGAACCCGCTGATTTTGAGCAAACAAAACAATATGAAAATAAGGTTGATGGTTTTCTCTTCGATACCAAAACACCGGCTTATGGTGGTTCAGGTGTAAAATTCGATTGGAACATGCTGGAGTATTATACCGGAACCACACCCTTTTTGTTAAGCGGAGGTATTGGGAAGGAAGATGCAGTAGCCATACTTCAGATACAACATCCACTCCTGGCAGGCATCGATTTAAATAGTAAGTTCGAAATTAGTCCGGCCATGAAAAATACGAAAGACCTGCAATATTTCATTCAAATAATAAGAAAAAAATAAACATATGAACAGGATAAAAACTTTATTCCGGCAAAAACAACAGGATATATTATCTGTCTATTTCACAGCAGGTTATCCGGCATTGAACGACACTACTGCCATCCTTGCAGCTTTGCAAAATCAGGGTGCGGATTTGGTGGAAATCGGAATTCCTTTTTCAGATCCGATGGCCGATGGACCGGTTATTCAGGAGTCGAGTCACAAAGCCCTGGCAAATGGCATGAGTATCAAGTTGTTGTTTGAGCAACTCACGGATATCAGAAAAGAAATTCAATTGCCTTTGGTGATGATGGGATATCTCAATCCGGTGATGCAGTTTGGTTTTGAAGCCTTTTGCAGCGAGTGTAATCGGGTAGGAGTTGACGGCATGATTATTCCCGACCTGCCCATGTCGGATTATCTGGAGGAGTACAAATCCATTGCTGATCGGTATGATTTGAAATTCATCTTCCTGATTACGCCTGAAACCTCTGAAGAAAGAATACGCATCATTGATGAAAATACGGATGGTTTCATTTACATGGTTTCCTCGGCTGCGGTTACCGGTGCTCAATCGTCGTTCGACAACAGATTATCCTATTTCGACAGAATCAATGCCATGGGACTCAAAAATCCGCGTTTGATAGGATTCGGGGTGTCGAATAAAGCTACTTTTGATGCTGTCAATCAGCATGCATCGGGGGCAATAGTGGGGTCGGCGTTTATAAAGATTCTTGAGCAATTTCCGGAGCCGGAGAAGGCGGTGGGAGAGTTGTTGCGGGTGTTGAAAGTGTGAGCAAAACCCTTATTTAAAAATGGGGGGAATTGAATCGGGGAAAACCGGAGAATTGTCAAGCTTAGCTTTTAAATATCTTATAGACAGCGAAATAAACATTAGAATATAAGATTAAATTCTCCTCTCGTTTACTTAAACCCCTAATTCTTTTGCCCGTTAGGGCATACATGTTGGTAGAAATTGATTTATGTCTACAGATAATATTCCAATCCGTTTTTCTCAATCCCCTCAATCACATCCAATTTTCCGATGTCGAGCATCTGAAAATTGGATGGAGTATATCCGGCAATTTTTCCGGTTCCGGCAAATGACAAATAGAAATCCATGACAGGAAATTTGTCTCCGAAATTTTTCATGTGCTCAAAAACCTCCGGGTTCAGCATCTGAATGCCTGCAAATGCCAGTTTCCGGTACGATTCAATATTGCTTAATTCTGCAGGTTTTGTTTCGCCCGTTTTCTCATTGATCCATCCCTGAAGCAGGTTCTGTTCATCAAACAACAAATGTCTGAAGGTATTTCTCTCGCTCACCAACAGGGTAGCCAGTGTATCAGCATGAACATGCTTGTCGTATAGCTCTTTCAGATTAGCATTTGAGAGAATATCCACATTATGAACCAGAAAAGGCTGATTGTCATCGAAAAACCAGGCTGTATTGCTGATGCCCCCGCCTGTGTCGAGCAGTTC
>JBILFS010000428.1:0-2583 GCA_044351455.1 Paludibacter sp.
TGAAATATCCATCATCTGAATCACTGATCCAACAGCAATATCATGGATGAAAATCCTTTCAGAAGCCGGATTCGGATAAACCCGCAATGAACCATTGGCAGCAGTATGAAGTCCGGTCGGCAATTTCGCCCACACTTCTGACTGTCTGGTGTTCACCACTAAATTGAAAAGCACTTCGGTAGCCTGTGTATCTTTCAAAGGTATACGCATAAGCTCCTGTCCGTCTGCCAAAGGTTGTACCATCGCAATTCCCACGGCATAATTTCCATTGTCGGTATTCACGGCAGTCATGCTAACATCCGTTGAGAACACCACATTACCCAGGGCTTCTTTTTGCGAAACAGCAAACACATTAAAGCCAATAACATCACCAAAAGATTTGAAAATCAACTCATTGCCAACCAATTCAATTTTAACATCCGCATTGGAAACTGCAGGTGCTTTTTTAATCCCAGAGTCAACAGGTTGATTGAATGAAGAAATCATATGCGCAGAAAACTGCAAAATCAGCGCAGCATCATTGGCTGTAATCGCACCCACCTTATCCACATTGGCAGCAGTCATTCTCCAACCTTCCCATGGAAGCGGATCCATCCAGGGCATCGGGTCTTTACCTACTGAGAATTGCAATGTCAATGCAGCATCGTAAGCCTGCACCATGAAGTTACCATCCACATCACCCATCATCACATTTTGGATATTAATATTACCTATGTCGTTAACCTGAGGAATGAAATCAGCATTATAGAAGAAATCACTGATGTATGAATTTGACATGCCATATTTAACAGCCTTAAATTTCAGACGGATCAAATCACCATTAACAGGGATTGGATTTTCGTGCATGAAACTTACGAACAACTTACCCCATTGTGATGCGTTTACCACTACTTTGCCATTACCTGATAAGGTTCCGGCAATGTCAAAACTATCATATTGCATGACATCCTGGTTATAGTTGTAGGTAAACTGATAAGCAATCACCTGACGGGGATCGGAAGATTCGGATTTGATTACCACTTCGAAATAATTATTGAGGGTGGCATTCACCGGCGGCGAGAAAATGCGGGTATTCGACGGCATCATCATTTCTAACCATTTGATTACTTTGTCGTTTGGCATCCAGTTACGGTTTTGAATATCATTTCCCAAACTATCTATTTCCCTGAATTTCCAATCCGGTCCGTTCAGATATTTGTATTGTACTGAGTCAGGAATATTCGGCAATGTAATACTGAAATGCGTTGAATCAATCCGCATCATTGGGGTAGCACCCGGCATCCAGTTATTGAAAGTCCCGGCGATAAATACCTGATTTGTTCCTTTGGGAACTTCAACATTGAAAGTCCGTCCCTGTGGCTGAATAATTTCAGGATCTGTTAAGTTATTAACTCCCAGATAATAAATGCCCACACCTTTCGGATTGTTCGTAAACACATAGAAAGTGCGCGGACCACCCGTATAATTATAAGCTTCGAGCAACACTTCATCCTGCCATGGAGCCGGGGCAACAAATTTATGAATGATTGAATCGCCATTGTGCAGGTTCAAATCAGCTGCAAAATCCTTATCATTGGAAAGGGCACTAACCGCAATCTGGCATGGTCCTGCTACTTTGAATTCCAGATATCTTTCATAATTATCCTTTACAGGATCTGTTTGTACCAACGGCATCAGGACTAATTCATGCGTAAAGTTGAACTGTTCATATTTCTTTGCAGATGCCTGAACAAACACATTGTTTGCCTGACCAGCTTTGATTCTCAGACCGTTAACAATGGATTCCATCCTGAAATCGGGAGTCATATTTCCGAAAGGTATCATACTCATATTCCAGTCCTGTACCCGGGCACTATCCTGATAATACTTATAAAATCCGAATAACCGGTGGAAAGCATAATTGCCCGTTGCCGGGTCAGGAAAATGAATATCAACATCAAGTGTTTGTGAATAAGGCCAATCGGGTCCTGTAGAGAATTTGTACATCAGTGTATTGATGTCGGGCGTTTTGATTTGTTTGGTGAAAGTCTTCCAGGTTCCGTCATTTTCTTTGAGCTTCATCAGCGTTGAATCATTAAAAACCCAACCGGAATGATTGCCTGTCAGATGCATTTGGTTTACCCTGGCCGGAACTGCAACTTCAATTGTGACAGTCCTTGGTACCGGCTGATAACCCGGATCGAAAATATTTGCCCATTTTGCAACCTTGTTTTCTAAAGCGTACATTCTGTTGGGAACCTCATCGCCAGAGGGACCTTTTTCGACAAACGACCAGTTCGGACCGCTGGTGAATTTGTATTGCAGAGTAGGAATGTCAGCAACTTTAATCTTAAGCACAATGGTAAAATTCACACTGTCGATTCGTTGCATGATGGGACTGTTTGCCACATCCCAGCCGTTGAATGAGCCAACCACGTGGCATTGTTTTGTTCCGGCGGGAACATTAACATTGATAATCAAATCCTGCATCAGCATGGTGTCAACCGCAGCGATTGGCTGACGATTGTTTTTTTCCGTAGTCAGTACATTAGCCTGACTCATTACAGGGGCTAATAGAACAGCCCAAAGCAATAAAAAATAGCT
>JBILFS010000430.1:0-2568 GCA_044351455.1 Paludibacter sp.
CCTTATCGTAACTAAAATCAGCACCTAATTTTTGAATTCCAAGGAAATGGGTGTCAAGCCGTCTTCTTCCGATTTTATCACCACCGGGTTTGGGAATCATCGCTTTTCCAAAACGGGCAACAAGTGGACCTACAAGCATCACAGAACCACGCAAAGAAGCACTTTTTTTGTAATAATCCGGCGTATTAAAATAATCGAAATTGACATTTTCAGCCTTGAAACGATAGGTGTTTTTGTCCACCCTGTTTACAACAACACCCATATCTGATATCAATTGAATCAGATTGTTAACATCCAGGATGTCAGGTATATTGCTTATAGTTACTTCTTCTTTGGTAAGAACAACAGCACATAAAATCTGAAGTGCTTCATTTTTCGCACCCTGTGGAATAATTTCTCCTTTTAGTTTTCTTTTACCTTCTATGCTGAAAGAACCCATTTACTTCCTGTTTTTTGGTCGGTTATTCTTTTTATTATTATTTGGATAGAATACATCCCTTGCTTCAATCAATTTGAAGGAATCATCAGTGAAATCCAGTTTCCCATTAGATATTTCCCTTAAATCCTCAAAAATCTTTCTGTTATCAACAACTTCCTTATTCCAGGTCAGAAAGCATTTCTTCATGTGATTGGCAATTAAACGAATCAATTCATTTCTTTCCTCACCTTCTTCATAATCAGCCACCCTTTCAATCATTTTTTCCAGGGTTATTCCATAGTGATGATAATGCATTCTGGAACTTTGATAAGGTATAATGTCGGGCTTGCTGTACAGATTTTCAGGTCTGACAATTTCGTATGGATAGTCAATATCCAACTGAAAATCAGACATAATTGCCACATGATCCCAAAGTTTATGTTTAAAGTCGTTGACATCTCTCAGGTAAGGAAATAAATTTCCCATGGTTGTGATGATGCTGTTTACGCATCTGGTTCTTTCTTCCCTGTCGTCAATCGACATGGCGTGTTTGATCATTTGTTGAATATTTCTGCCATATTCCGGCATGATCAGTTTTCCGTGTAATGTTGGATAATCCATGATTTATGTAATATATGTTTGCAAAGTTAGTTATTTTATTTTTGAATTCAATGTGACAGAAATTATATTTTGTGGAAATGATTGAAGCTGTATTACAGGGAAATTAAATATTAATAAATAATTTATGCATCTTGTTTGAGGATTATGAAAAAATAACTATCTTGCACTCCATTTGCAATAATTCAGAACTCGTATTAAAATTGAATATATTTTTTTTAGAAACCTTTAAAAACTATTGTAAGTTTTTGGTTATCAGTATTTTTCTTTTATTTGTTGCGGCATGTGACAATAATATTTACATTAGCAACAGTGTTTACTGGAAGAATAATTCTTTCGTAAATGCATCGAAAGGGTATATTGATATTGTTGTAAGTGGCGCAACGGGCGTAAAATGGAATGCTTCTATTGATGAAGGAAGCGAATGGTGTACATTCGGAAGTAATGAGACACTGCTTACTGAGGTAAGTGGTTTTATAACCAGTGGTGAAAACTATTTCAGGATTTATCATCAAACCAATTATTCACCGGCTGGCAGAGAAGCCAAAATAACCTTCAGGTTTGAAAATGAGGATGAACAGGTATTAACACTGAAACAGATGCCTGCGTATACGGCTTTTACAGAAACACCGCAAAAAACCGATGATGAACAATTTCAATATGTAACTCATTATACAACATTGAAAAGTAAAGCTGTACGCAATTATTCGATTTGTTTCGATAAATCCAGGAAGGCTGCATTGTGGGTTGCATATCCTTTACACCCTGCTTATTTAGGTTCTGTATCACGTACTGATGAATGGGGTTATGATCCGTTGATTTATTTTCAACATCAACCTGATTGCGTTTTTAACTCGTATGGTGGTAGTTACGACAGAGGTCATCAATTGCCATCAGCCGACAGGTTAGCAACCAGGGAAATGAATGTTCAGACTTTTTATATGTCGAACATGACCCCACAGTACAACAGGCTGAATCAGGATATGTGGGCTAAACTCGAAATGAAAGTGAGAGCAAATAATTGTTCGGATACACTTTTTGTGGTAACAGGTGCATGGTTTGAATCGGATTCAAAAACAACTACCGATGGTGTCGGAGCCACGGTTCCGGTTCCAACGCATTATTACAAGGTGTTGTTGCGAACAGTCAGTGGTTCATCAGGCAAATCTATAGCGAAATGCAGCGACAATGAAATTAAAACAATCGGGTTTTGGGTCGAACACCGTTCTTATGGCGATATTGAACCTCCACGATCCATTTGTGTTTCAGTCTCTGAAATTGAAGCAAAAACAGGATTGAAATTTTTTCCGGGTGTTTCGGAAGTGGTTAAAAAACAAAATAATCCATCTCAATGGGGATTATAAATAATCGGGACTATTATATTTTATTCAAATTTATGTAAAAATGAAATATCTATTACTTACAATCATTTTATTTTCAGGTGCGGTATATTCCGGTTTTGCACAGCAGGACACGTTGAAGAATTTCCGAAAAACTTTTCAGGTTGATAACAGTTTTGAATTAAGTACAAT
>JBILFS010000037.1:0-9744 GCA_044351455.1 Paludibacter sp.
CGTTGCATACCGCGAAGTTTCCCTGATTCTGAAGAGACCTTCGGGCAGAGAAGCTTATCCGGGTGATGTTTTCTATCTGCATTCGAGATTGCTGGAAAGAGCTGCCAAAATTATCGGAAGGGATGAGGTGGCCCGTCAGATGAATGACCTGCCGGAATCGCTGAAAGGCAGAGTAAAGGGTGGTGGTTCGTTAACTGCCCTGCCTATCATCGAAACGCAGGCAGGCGATGTTTCTGCTTATATTCCAACGAATGTTATTTCAATTACTGATGGTCAGATTTTCTTAGATGCCGACTTGTTTAATCAGGGTAACCGACCTGCGATTAATGTGGGAATATCTGTATCCCGTGTGGGAGGTAGTGCGCAGATTAAATCGATGAAGAAAGTAGCAGGTACGCTTAAAATTGACCAGGCTCAGTTCCGGGAACTCGAAGCTTTCAGCAAGTTTGGCGGAGATCTCGATGCGGTAACTGCCATGGTGATTGATAAAGGTCAGAAAAATACGGCCTTGTTGATACAACAGGTGCATCAACCTCTGACAGTTGAAAAACAGGTTGCGGTACTCTTTTGTGGCGTGAACGGACTTCTAAGGGAATTGCCTCTGAATAAAGTCAGGAATTTCGAAGAGGAATTTCTTACCATTCTGGAAAATTCACACCAAAAGGATGTGCTTGAACTTTTAAAAGCAGGTGTTATCAACCAGGAAATTGAAGATATCCTCAGAAAAATTACAGCTGATTTGGTCGTTGCTTTACAATCTTAATCTACAGGAATGGGTTCTTTAAAGGAAATAAAAACGAGAATTCTTTCGGTTAAATCAACCCGGAAAATTACTTCGGCCATGAAAATGGTGGCTTCGGCTAAACTCAGAAAAGCTGAGAAGCTGATTCAGAATATGTTGCCTTATGAAGAAAGACTTGAGTTGATATTGCAGGACTTTCTGAATTCAAAAGAAGAAGGTATTCCTTTAATTTATACGCAGGAACGGGAAGTGAATCGGCAGGCTGTGCTGTTGTTTGCGTCCAATACAAGTTTATGCGGACCGTTCAACAACAATGTTGTGAAGAAATTCAGGGAATTCATGCAACAGGAGGGAACGGTTGGAAAACAAAACATTGATATTTATTGCTTTGGTAAAAAGATTGCCAAATCTCTGGCACGGGAGAATTTTGATGTCCTGGAAAGTTTTGATGAACTTTCGGATAAACCCGATTTTAATCAGATTTCAATGCTGGCTGATAAGCTTGCTGCCTTGTTCCTGAGTCGCAATATTGACCGGGTTGTGTGTATTTACCACCAGTTTATCAGCAAAGGACATCAGAAGTTGGTGACTGAGAATTTCCTTCCTGTCAGAAAGCAGGTCGTAGAAGATGAACCGGAAAAGAAGAAAACTATCCATCAGTTTTATATTGAACCCGACAGAGATACGATGCGTGCGGATTTGTTGCCCCGCTTCCTGAGAATACAACTTTATCGTATCCTGCTCGATTCCAATGCGTCGGAACATGCAGCGCGGATGCTTGCCATGCAAACGGCTACGGATAATGCCGACGATTTACTTGTGGAACTTACGCTGGATTATAATAAAACCAGACAACAGGCTATTACGGCCGAATTACTGGATATTATTGGGGGATCGTTCAGGTAAAATATTCCCTGATTTTGTTAAATGAGCAGACATTTTGTACTTTTGCAATAAATTTGATAAAAAAATGTCTGACAGAAAATATCTACCTGCTGAATGGGAAAAACAGCAATTCATACAGCTTACCTGGCCACATCCTGCAACCGACTGGGCATACATGCTTGATGAGGTGGAAACTTGTTTTATTGCAATTGCCAATGCCATCAGCCTTTATGAGGATGTCTTGATTGTTTGTCAGGATGAACAAAAAGTAAAGTCATATTTTCCCGATAATCAATTAAAGAGAATAAAATTTGTCGAACTCCCGTCCAACGACACCTGGGCAAGGGATCATGGTGCCATTACTTTGATTGAAGATGGTCGTAGAAAAATCATGGACTTTTGTTTCAATGGCTGGGGAAAGAAATTCGATGCCACACTGGATAATCAAATTACGAAGAAGTTATACAATCAGGGTGTTTTTGGTGATGCAGATTATCTGGATTGTCTGGATTTTGTGTTGGAAGGTGGCAGTATTGAATCGGATGGGAAAGGATCTTTGTTGACAACTTCTCAGTGTTTATTATCAGATAACAGAAATGATATCAATAAAGAAGAAGCAGAGAATCGCCTGAAATCATATTTTAATCTTGAAAGAGTGCTTTGGTTAGATCATGGATATCTGGCCGGGGATGATACTGACAGTCATGTGGATACCCTTGCGCGGTTGTGTGACGAAAATACAATCGCTTATGTTACATGTGAGGATGAACAGGATGAGCATTTTGAGGAACTGAAGGCGATGGAGAATGAATTAATGGCATTCCGGAATGTTGCCGGTGAGCCTTACAGATTAATCCCGCTGCCTATGGCCGATGCGGTGTATGAAGATGGGGAAAGAATTCCTGCAACTTATGCTAATTTTCTGATTATCAATGGTGCGGTATTGATGCCAACCTATCATTCTCCGAAGGATAAGCTTGCCGGAGAACAACTTCAACTGGCATTTCCGGATAGAAAAATCATTGGGATTGATTGTATCCCACTCATCAAACAGCATGGTTCACTGCATTGTGTTACCATGCAATATTATTGATATCTTTGTTCTCTAAAGTTTTAATCATCAAAGGCTCCATATAACCAGATAAAATATAATATTAGTATGAAAGTAGCACTTATTCAACAAAGCAATACGGCCGACAGCAATAGCAATATTCTGAAACTTGAGAGCAATATCAGAAAATCAGTCTCTGAAGGTGCTTCATTAATTGTTTTGCAGGAATTGCACAACGGATTGTATTTTTGCCAGACCGAAGATACGGATGTTTTTGAACAGGCTGAGACCATTCCGGGACCATCTACGGAATTTTTTGGCAGTTTAGCGGCTGAACTACAGGTTGTATTGGTTTTATCGCTTTTTGAAAAGAGGGCTGCGGGCTTGTATCACAATACGGCTGTGGTCATTGAAAAAGATGGTAGCATTGCAGGGAAATACCGCAAAATGCATATCCCGGATGATCCTGCTTATTACGAAAAGTTTTATTTTACGCCCGGAGATCTGGGATTTAACCCGATTCAGACTTCTGTAGGAAAACTCGGGGTGCTTGTTTGCTGGGATCAGTGGTATCCTGAAGCTGCCCGGTTGATGGCGATGGCTGGTGCTGATTTGTTGATTTATCCTACTGCAATCGGGTGGGAAAGCACAGATGCTGATGTGGAGAAAAGGCGTCAACAGGATGCCTGGCAGACGGTTCAGCGGGGTCATGCAGTGGCCAATGGGTTACCGGTTTTAAGCTGTAACCGAACAGGCTATGAAGCCGATCCTTCGGGCGTTACGGGTGGTATTCAGTTCTGGGGACATAGTTTTGTTGCAGGACCTCAGGGTGAAATCATTGCGCAGGCAGCACATGATACAGAGGAAATTCTTTTTGCCGAAATTGATATGGAAAGATCGGAAAATGTGCGCCGGATTTGGCCGTTTTTCCGTGATCGCAGAATCGACTCCTTTGGGGATTTATCAAAAAGATGGCGGGGATAAAATATTCGATTATCATCAAATTATATTTCATTAATCATATTTCATTTGATTTGCTACAAACATGGATGTCCTACGGACATCATTGCCCGTTAGGGCATTGATATTTGTAGGAATATGACGGGGAATTTGGTGTGTTTTATTGCGTTATCTCATTTGCAATTTCATTGAATGCTTTTTGTTGATTTTGCTGATCAACGGGTGTGACATCCAACCGCCCGCGAAGCCGGGTAAAAACATGCAACGACGACTGCATCATGGTAACCTCAACCGGTTTACCATCCGACTTTTCCAACCCATTGTACAATAACGCTGCACTTGCCGGATCGGCTGTATAATCAATTTTACTTTTATAAATTCTGAGAAAAGCATTTGTTGGTAATGAAATCCCCTTTTCCAAATCCTTCCGGGTTAAATCAATCAACTGCATGAGCTGTTTTAAACTTTCCTGTGGTCGGTAAACATACCACTTTCCTGTTTCTCCCGGATCTAATTCGGTTGTGGTATAACCCAAAACCGGTCCGAGCAACCCAACCATGGTCAATGTTTTATTCGTTGATATAACAATCGGATCTATCAGAAAAAAACCCTTCGGAGTCGTTTTGTCTTCGAAAAAGCCTGTCTTAATCATGTTCACAATCAACGGTGCACCGGTGGAAGAGCCAATCAGCCATATTTTCTTATAACCTAGTGCAACCAGCGCATCATATTCTGTTTTGATTGATGCCTGCCAGTCTTCCCATGTTGCGGCTTTGAAAGAAGCAAAATCACGTCCATGACCTCCCAATAACACCCTTGAAACCATGAAATTACCTTTCTGAAGGGCAAATTCATGCAATTCATCCCATTCGAAAGTCGTTGCCGAATATCCGTGTGCAGCAATGATTACCGGTGTATTTTTCTGTAACTCTGTTGGTGCAGGATATTTTTTGGAAATAAGATAATCCTGAGGTTGATACAATGACAAATCGAAGATTTTATCCCCATCCAGCATTGTTTCGTTATCGATGTCCGGTTGTGGATTACAGGATAACAATCCAAGAATAAAACTGAAAATTATAAGTTTTTTCATCATTCTCCCCAATGAAATGGATAACTAACTACGAATTGATAATAAACCGGGAAAAGTGTTCCGGGGATGTTATCTCCGTTACCGTTCTTTAGATTATATCCCGCCGACAGCCTTAATTCAACAGGTTTCAGACTATACCTGATGCCTGCTTCAATAGCCAGCAATGTGGAAGTCGCTGGTAAATCTTCAAATATATCGCTGTTATAATCAACAACAAATAACCCTGTATTTATCCCGGCATCGAAGCGAAGTTTCTTCTCAGGACTGAAAATCCAGCGCGCACCAAAAATCAGGTTATCCTGACTCAGGGCATTGCCAAACAACGCATTCCCAAAACGTGAACTAACATAAGTTCCCTGTAAAACCAATTGATTATTTAATAAATTATCCGAAGATAATTCAGCAGTGACACCGTTCTCCCAATACAGCGCTTCGGTCTTCCGGATGGCTAATCCAGCATTCAAATGATACTGAGCCATTGCTTCTGAAAGCAGGCCAGCCATCATCAATATGCATATGATTAATTTTTTCATTTACTGAAGAAGAAATCGCAACGTCTGTTAAATTGTACTTTGCCGGGAGGAGTTGGAATGCGTCCACGACCATTAGCAATAATCCGATCGCCCGGCACACCATGCACACGAATCAGTTCCCGTTTCACTTCCTCGGAACGGCGCTGACTTAAACGCTGATTATAGGATGTTCCACCGGGATCATCGCAATATCCTCTGACTTCTACCAAAAGTGAAGGATTTTTCTTCATCCGCTGGGCAACTTTATAGATGGCAATCTGGGCAACCTTATCGAGATTATACCGGTCGAAATCGAAGAACACCATCGGTATATCATCCTCCACAATTGTTTGTACAATAGTTTGTGTTTGAGCAGGCTGGCCTGGTATCTGCTGAACCTGAGCAGTCTGTGCCGGTGCCAGCAACTGAGCCGGAGGCGTTTGTCTTCCCGGCAAAATCATCCTTCCCCAGAAATCCACCGGTTTTCCCCGCGGTGTATTCGGTTCGAGGTCGCGCACATCCTGTACACCATCCATGTCGGTATCCGGACCGTTCACAGCCATGATGCCCTCAATTTTATCCAGGCGATTGTCTAAGGTATCCAGTTTGTCTTCCACATCATCCAGACGATCTTTCAGTTCGGCAATGTCGTTTTGTAAATTATTGATGATGATGGTAGTAGGATCCTGATAGTCGAATAATTCATCCCTGAAATGTTTTCTGTCTTTGGTGATGAATTTATATCTGTAAACCAAACTGAGTGTTTGCCAGAAATCGACGAAATTCTGTCGGTAAATTGATTCCAGATAATCAGTATTGGTAAGCATAAAACGTGAATATGCCCCAATGGATACATTCTTTTTTATGGCGTATTCAAAAGTCATCGTAAATGGAATAACCATGTAAGAAAGTGATGCAACAATGGCTTTTCCTGTTTGTGGGTCTACCACCGGCCAGTTCGTACCCACATCAACTCCCATGGGAGCAAAAGAATAACCACCACCGATACCGATATTTCCCCAAAGACTGAATTTCTGACTTTTCACGCCTCTGATGGCACTGAGCAAATCAAAAGTGACATATGGATTCAGGGTGCCGTAGTAAAACTTAACTGTTTCAGTCGCTGTCAGATTTTCCTGAGTCATATATCCGGCGTTTAAAGACAGACCAAAACCGAAATTCGGATGCAGACTATACTCTACATTGCCTGCGAGGTTAGGACTACTGAAAAATCCACGAATTGTTTGCGGATAAATTTTGAAAAAATCTTTTGTCGTGTTAAAATCGCCATCAAAACGGCTGAGTCCCAGTTCAAACGAAGTTGACCATCTGCCATAAGACGATAATTTCTGATTCAAATACTTGTTGTAATTTTCTTCCGCATGCAGATTTGTCAGAAAAAAGGCTGCCAATAAAAACACAAAAAGTTTTTTCATAAAATTTATTTTTTAAAGTTGCAGTATTGAAAATGCAAATATCAAATCTATCAGGAGCAAAAATAAATAATTTTTCACATATACAAGCAATTAAATCCCATTTATATCAAGAAATAAACGCAGAATATCCAAAATAATGTTAATTTGCAGGATATTGCTGTAATTATCTTGTCATTTCCACTTTTTTGGTTGGCTCCATGGACTGATTTCTTTCATTTACCCTTTCAACCACCTGAACTGCAAGTTCATGAAAAGCTTGTCCGACCAATGAATTTTCAACAGCAGCAACAGGCTTTCCGGCATCACCACCCTCGCGGATGCTTTGCACAACAGGAATCTGTCCCAGCAATGGAATTCCCAATTCTTCCGCCAGTCTCTTGCCACCTTCTTTGCCAAAGATATAGTATTTATTTTCAGGAAGTTCTGCCGGTGTAAACCAGGCCATATTTTCAACCAGTCCCAATACCGGCACATTCACTTTGTCGCCTGTAAACATGTTGATTCCCTTTCTTGCGTCGGCCAGGGCTACATCCTGAGGGGTGGTAACGATAACAGAACCGGTAATGCCCATGGTTTGCACGAGCGTAAGATGAATATCACCGGTACCCGGCGGAAGATCCATCACGAAAAAATCAAGTTCACCCCAGTTTGCATCTGTTATTAACTGTTTCAGGGCATTGCTTGCCATGCTGCCACGCCAGACCAGTGCATTATTCGGATCTACAAAAAATCCTATTGAAAGCAGTTTGACGCCATATTTTTCGATGGGTGTAATCATTTGTTTGCCATCCACATCTTCCATAAACGGACGGGCATCTTCCACCCCAAACATCTTGGGAATCGACGGACCGTGAATGTCAGCATCAAGCAATCCTACTTTATATCCCATGGATGCCAATGCTATTGCAAGATTGGAGGAAACTGTAGATTTCCCGACACCTCCTTTGCCGGAAAAAACGGCGAGGATATTTTTAACATCCGGGAGGATAGACGTAACTTTGGGTTTGGGTTGCTCTTTTTGCAATGCAGTGATATTCCCTTTGATATCCACATCTTCGCCTATATAGGTCAGAATGGCCGTTTCCGCAGCTTTTATTACAGATTTAACAAAAGGATCGTTTGCTTTTTCGAACAAAATAGAAAATAAAACCTTTTTACCTTCTATACGGATATCATCCTGAACCATGTTGGTTGATACAATATCAAGACCGGTTCCCGGATATCTGACATGTTTTAATGCCTCTAAAACTAAATTCGGATATATTGTCATCATGTATTTTTTTAAAATTTCAGAAAATGTTGAATTGATTTTTCATCAAAAATAAACATCAAATGCATACAAATAGTTCAGTTGATGACCTGAATGCTCAATCAACAACCTGATTCCGTCCGAAACTTCGGTAGCTGTCTTTTTCAATTTCAATTGAAGGCTCTTCCCAGGATTCTTTCCGGGTCAGGTTAAACCGAATGTATTTGATGGAAATACCTCTGGATAGCCATTGTTGTTCGTAATAGGTTTTGATATCGGGAACCTGCGAGGTATTATCATTGGCATACAAATCATGCGTTTGAAATTCTACCGGCAATTTATTCAGTTTAACCATTTCGCAGGTATAAGTAAACATAAAATTACTATCCGTTTTGAGGTGAATCAAACCATCCGGTTTAACAATCTTTCGATATGTCTTCATGAAATTGGTTGCCGTGAGCCTTTTGGTAACTTTCTTCATTTGCGGATCGGGAAAAGTCAGCCAGATTTCCGATACTTCATCCGTATTAAAAAAATGATGAATCATCTCAATATTGGTTCTCAGAAAAGCAGCGTTCTTCAATCCTTTTTCCAGGGATAGTCTGGCGCCTGTCCACATCCTGGCACCTTTGATATCCACCCCGATAAAATTCTTATCCGGAAATCTTTCTGCCAAACCAACGGTATATTCACCTTTTCCACAACCCAGTTCAAGAATTACCGGATTGTCATTGCCAAACCAGGTAGCCCAGTTGCCGGCAAATCTGAATTTTTCACCTGAAAGTACTTCTCTGGATGATACCTGAAACACATGCGAAAAGGTTTCCATCTCCGCAAATTTTGCCAGTTTATTTTTGCCCATGCTGAATAGGAGTAATTTTAAGTCCTGCTTCCCTGATGCCTGTAAGTATGCTGTCGCGCATACCATGCTTCAGTTCGAAGTTGTATTTTCCCTTTTTTGAAAAACGAAAAGCCGGATAAATAATTTTTGAATAATGATATACTATCCCCAAACCACTGCCTTGCCACCTGCCCTGATCATCGGCCAGAAATAAATTGATCGAGTCATTGATACTAACACTGTCTTTGTCAGTCAGCGAACTGAAAATCCACAAATTCTGATAGGGATATTCACTCTGATGTCTGATGTTCAATTCAATGCTATATTCCTGAAGTGTATCTGTAGCCTCGTATTGAAAAACCAGCATGCTATCTGCATACCAGCCCGCTTTCTGAACGGGATGATATTCGTGATATTGATTGATGCGGGTACAGGAAAAAAGACCGGCCATCAAACACACTCCAACGATTACAGTATTAATTCCCCTGCGGTGGCGTGAACTTAGGCCCCTGAATGTTCTGATTTCCATTTTGTTTCCTGAAACCTGAATTTTTGTTTTTGTTTTTATTCTTTTTCTTTTGAGCATCGAAACGGGTCAGACTGTCTTCACCTACAACATTATTAAAATCAATTTTTCGTGCAGTTCCTTCCTCATTCACTTTTACTTCCAGCGATTCGGGTTTGGTTCCTTTCTTATTCAACCGGATTATTTCTTTGGCTCTGTCGGCTGAAATTGTCACGATATTGGCTCCAAAATTTTGCGAAGTGGAATACGAAATCAAACCCTTAAAAGTATCGGTCTTGAAATGATAGTAGGTATTGTCCATTGTTTCCAATGTAATTTCTTTTGAAGGAAAATCCTTGAGCGCATCCTGATAAGCATCAAGTTCATAATTCATGCAACATTTCAGTTTTCCGCACTGACCGGCTAATTTTTGCGGATTCAGCGAGATGTCCTGAATGCGTGCCGAGCCT
>JBILFS010000038.1:0-9725 GCA_044351455.1 Paludibacter sp.
AATTCCACCAATAATCAGCATGATTAGAATTCCCTGAAAAACTGAACTCATCAGGAAACCCTTCAGATTTACAAGCCAGGTTGGCTCATATGTCTCAATCTTATAATCTTTTATCCCGAGATTTTCTTCGATTAATGCTGTAACATTCTCAGCAATTCCTTCGCAATAATTCCATTTAATTGCCTCCAATGATGTAAAAGTGAGTGTTTTACCCGAATCAATCAGTTCAGGTACAACTGTTCTTTCATCAACCATGGCTTCGGCAATCAGAGGATCTCTTTTCCATTTATATGTGGTATCACTGCCCTGGATTATGGTATCCTGACCATGCGCCTCAGCTGTGGCACGCATAGTGGCACGCATATACGACTGATATTTATCCGGTAATTGCTCTCCTGTTTGATTTACAACTGTAGCTGCCCCAAAACTTGAACCCGGTCTCATAAATATCTTATCACAGGCTATAGAAATCAGGGCTCCGGCGGAGGCAGCATTATTATCAATAAATACATATACCGGAATTTCCGAATTCAATATCTTCGTACGGATTGAATCGGCATAAACCACTTCACCACCATAGGTATTCATGTGAATCAGGATGATGTCCGCTTTTTTACTGTTTGCATCTTCAAACCCTTTTTGAACATAAAGCCAGGTTGTGCTGCCAATTTCCTTTTTTATATCTATCTTATATACAAGTTTTTCCGATGCCTGTGTACTTGCAGAAATGCTTAAAACAGCAAATAGAAATAATAATCTTAAAATATATTTCATAATCATAAAAATTTTCTTCAAAAGTAATTAAAATAAAAAAAAATATATCTATATTTGTAACGAAAATAATATTTAAAATTTTCAAAAGAGCTCTTTATTTCGCATCATTCAGTATAGATAACTGACAATCAAACATTTGCTTTAGGAAATTTTTTATTTTTTCGGGTTTGGACCATAAACAGGTTCTGATTTAATTATCACACAAAACTACAGAAAATGAAAAATGTACACATTGAAAATGAGCTGGTAGCGCTCCAGAACAACATGAGAAATTTTGCCTTCTCTCTGACATTAAATCGTGAGGAAGCAGAAGACTTGTTGCAGGATACTACCCTGAAGGTATTGGATAATCAGGAGAAATTTACTGACAATGTCAATTTTAAAGGATGGGTGCTCACCATCATGAAGAATATCTTCATTAACAATTACCGGAAGATTGTTCGCAATCAAACTGTAATTGATAAGACAGAAGATTTGCACCACCTCAATTTGCCTCAGAATTCAGGCTTTGAAAGTCCGGAAGGTTCTTATTCTGTAAGAGAAATCAGAAACAGCATTGATGCTTTTGCTGATGAATACAGAATTCCATTTTCTATGCACGTTCAGGGTTATAAATACGAGGAGATTGCGGAAACTATGAATTTGCCAATCGGGACTGTAAAAAGTCGTATATTTTTGGCAAGAAAGCGACTTCAGGAGCAATTAAAGGATTATCGCTATTAAAAAAGAAAGCCGGAGTTTTTTTGCTTCGGCTTTTTTGGTTCTAATTTTTTCAAATATTTATGAATGAAGGTATTATAATGCTTGGTAGTAATGTCAACGCCGAAGAAAATATCGCGATTGCCAAAGAAAAAATCAATGATCGTTACGAAATTATTGATGAAAGCAAATTATTGATAACTCTTCCGAGGACAGCCAAATACAGAAATCATTTCATCAATCAGGCAATAAAAATATTATCTGATGAATCCTCGGCTGATTCTATCCGATTCTTCAAACAGATTGAAGCAGATTTGGGAAGAACTCCGGAAGACAAGGAAAAGGGACATATTCCTATTGATATTGATTTCGTGTTTTGGAACGACACAGCCATGCGCGACGATTACGAAAAATGGGATTTTGTCAGGATTTGTATCGATCAAATTAAAAACAAACCATCCGTTAGTATGCTTTAAATTTCTTCATTGCCGGTTAATACCGGCTTTTCTTTTTTTATGCGG
Source organism: Paludibacter sp. (assembly GCA_044351455.1). Classification (GTDB taxonomy): domain Bacteria; phylum Bacteroidota; class Bacteroidia; order Bacteroidales; family Paludibacteraceae; genus Paludibacter. Next base: position 1,995 of record JBILFS010000038.1, read on the forward strand.
TAATTGATCGCAGCTATGATGATGCTCATCAATGGACTGATATAGCAAAATACTGCAAAAGGTAAATATACAAATGTTGAGATACCCAAAACTGTACTTTGTGTCATGCCACACGAATTCCAGGGCACCAAAACAGAGGTAACAGTTACACTATCTTCCAAAGTCCTGCTCAACAACCTGCTTTCATATCCTTTCTGTGCGTAGAGTTTTTTGAAGATATTACCCGTTAGAATTAAACCCAGGTATTGATCGCCCATGGTGAGATTGGTAAGCAAACCGGTTAATACAGTAGAACTTACCAGTCCGGTAGTAGAATGGACATGTCTGATCAAACTTTTGGTTAAACTTTCAATCATACCTGTGGAAGTCATGGCTGCTCCGAAACAAGATGCACAAATGATTATCCAGATTGTATTCAGCATGCCCTGCATTCCCTTTGTCGCAATCAGATCCCTGATGGTTTCATTATCAGCCTGTATGTCTGTAGGTCCAAAAACGGTCATCATAGATCCTTTGATTACAGAGATGATATCTTTTCCACCTCCGGCAATTTCAGAGATTATTCCGGGTTGAAAAATCAAAGCAAAAACAAGGGCAGCAAGCATCGACAAGAATAAAGTCACCAAAGGAGGATATCTTTTGATGATTAAAAAAACGGTAAAAACAGGTACAATCAGCAACCAGGGACTTAAATTAAATTTTTCTCCTAATGTCTTTGTAAATATTTCAGTGTTGGTAAAAGTGGACTGTTCTGCATAAAATCCGGCAATCAGAAATACAATTAAAGTGATTAACATCGACGGAAAGGTAGTTATTACCATGTATCGGATATGCGTGAATAAAGGTGTACCTGTTACCGATGATGCCATGATGGTTGTATCTGATAATGGTGACATTTTATCCCCGAAATAAGCTCCTGAAATAATTGCACCTGCAATCCATCCTTCACTGATCCCCAAAGCCTGTCCTACTCCATTCAAGGCTATTCCGATAGTAGCCACTGTGGTCCACGAACTGCCAGTTAGCATTGAAACCAATGAAGAAATTACACATGCCGAAACAAGAAACACATCAGGTGAAATTAGTTTCATGCCATAAACGATGAATAAAGGTACTACCCCACTGATCATCCAGGTAGCAGATAAGCCTCCGATTATCAATAGTATAAAAAGAGCAATGACAATATTTTTAAAGTTTTTGATTAATTGTGTTTCAAATCTGTGCCAACCAGCCCGGACCGTCAACTTACCAAGAATCAGGGTAAATGCAGAAGCCAACAATAGCGCAAATTGACTTGCCCCTGACAGGGCATCACCTCCGAAAAGCAGTATAGTGATTGCTACAAGTAATATCAACACCAAAACAGGTAATAATGCTACAATTGGGGTGGGTAATTTATGTTCTTCCATCAGTTATTATCCTTATCTGAACAAAATATTCAAAATTCTATTATCTTTGTACAAAGATAAAATTTTAAAACCCAAAGTCAAAATATAAAAACCAATTATGAAGCAATTTCCATCTTCAGAACTTATTATAAATGCCGATGGAAGCATTTTTCATTTGCATCTTAAACCGGAGCAACTGGCTGACAAAGTGATATTAGTGGGCGATCCGGGTCGGGTTGAAACTGTTGCATCTTATTTCGACAATATTGAGTGTGAAGTTAGCAACCGCGAATTCAAGACGATTACAGGATCCTATCAGGGAAAAAGAATTTCGGTCATTTCAACAGGAATTGGTACTGACAATATTGATATTGTCGTGAATGAACTGGATGCGCTGGTCAATATAGACCTTGAAAAACGTGTTGAAAAACCGGATAAAAAAACACTTACACTTGTCAGGATCGGCACTTCAGGAGGTATGCAGCCTGAAATACCACTCGGTAGTTTCTTGATTTCTGAAAAATCAATCGGCTTCGATGGCATGTTGAATTTCTATGCAGGCAGGGATAATGTCAGCGATTTACCTTTCGAGGAAGCATTGAAAACCCATTTAAACTGGCATCCGAGATTAGCATCACCCTATGTGGTTAATGCAGATTCCGGACTTGTTCAACAGATTGGACGTGATGACATGCTTCGCGGTGTAACCATTTCAGCCAATGGGTTTTATGGTCCACAGGGCAGGGAATTAAGATTAGGTTTGGCCGATCCGGATCTGAACAATAAAATTGAATCGTTTCGATACAATAATTATAAGATCACCAATTACGAAATGGAAGGATCAGCCATTGCAGGATTATCTTTATTGATGGGACACCGGGCAATGACTGTTTGCTGTATCATTGCCAACAGAAGGGTAAAAGCCTCCAACACAGACTACAAACCCTATATAGATAAATTAATCAGCGTAGTACTTGAAAGAATTTAATTCTAAAATCATGGAAAAGCAAACCATTTGTGCCATTTCCACAGCCCCGGGAATCGGTGGAATAGCCGTTATCAGGATATCAGGTGCTGATGCATTGGCTATTACTGAAAAACTGTATTATCCTTATAAAGAAGAATTAAGCTTAAAGGATCAGCATGCATTTACCATCAGCTATGGCAGGATTGTTAATCCATCAGGAGAAACCATTGATGATGTACTGGTATCAGTTTTCAGAGCCCCGAATTCATTCACAGGAGAAGATGTGGTTGAAATATCCTGTCATGGTTCTGTTTACATCCAACAAAAAATACTGGAATTATTAGTTACTGCTGATTGCACACTGGCACAACCCGGAGAATTTACTCAAAGGGCGTTTCTGAATGGCAAGATGGATTTATCTCAGGCAGAAGCTGTAGCCGATTTAATTGCCTCTTCTTCGGCATCTTCTCACAGGATGGCCATGAATCAAATGCGGGGAGGTTTTTCTGCTCAACTTGCTGAATTGCGAACGCAACTCCTTAATTTTGTATCACTTGTCGAGTTAGAACTCGATTTTTCAGAAGAAGATGTGGAGTTTGCCGACAGATCGCAGTTAAAAAACTTAACACTTATCATTTCAAATCATATCTCTACCCTTGTAGAATCTTTCAGAGTAGGAAATGCATTGAAAAACGGCATACCGGTAGCACTGGTGGGAGAAACGAATGTCGGGAAATCTACCTTACTCAATTTACTTTTGAATGAAGATAAAGCTATTGTCTCCGATATCCACGGAACCACACGGGATGTAATTGAAGATCAGGTTGTTATTAAAGGTGTAACCTTCAGATTTATAGACACAGCCGGAATCAGAAAAACCAAAGATACCATCGAACAACTGGGAATTGAAAGAACTTTCAAAAAGATTGAACAGGCATCAATCGTACTCTGGATTCTCGATTGTACGCAACTGAGCGAGCACATGGAATGGCTTACTGAAAAAATTGAGAAGAAAGCAGGTGATAAAAAGATTATACTGGTTTTCAATAAAATTGATAAACTAACCACAGAAGAAAGGGAGGTTATCTCACAACTCTTTGAACCATTTGATGGTGAAAGAATATACATATCAGCCAAGAACAAGACCAACACCCACGAATTGGAAGATGCATTAATAAAAGCGGCACAAATTCCGGAAATTCATTCAGGTGATGTAATTGTCAGCAATGTACGCCATTTAGACGCATTGCAAAAAGCACTTTCGGCAATACAACGCGTTAATGAAGGTATAGATAATCGCATTTCCGGTGACTTTTTGTCACAGGACATCCGCGAATGCATGTACTTTCTGGGAGAAATTACCGGTCAGATTTCCAATGATGAGATATTGGGGAATATTTTTAGTAAGTTTTGTATTGGGAAATGAGAATATATGAATAAATTATAAACTATTTTTAAATTTAAATTTAATTACTGAATTTTTCATTTAACAACCAAATCACTCCTTCTTCAAATATTCATCAATCAATTCAACAGCTCTTTTACTGCCATTTTCCATGCGCATCAGTTCACCGAATTGTTCAGCAGCTGCAACAATCTCAGGTTGAAGTGCGTAAGTAATTGCATTACCGAGATTTTCAGCAGTTAAATTGCTTTTTCTGATAGCTCTTGAGCCAATACCAAGTTCAAAAACCCGTTTCCCCCAGGCAGGCTGATCAGCAATATGAGGAATAATGACTGTTGGTTTACCTGCAATCAATCCCGCTGCGGTAGTGCCAGCCCCACCATGATGCACAACCATTTTCATCTGAGGAAATAACCACGAAAAAGGCACATTTTCGATTAGGAAGATATTATCCGGGATAACACCATCAAATGTATTTTTAGTCCATCCAAGTCCGATAACTGCCCTTTGTTTGGTATTATTGATTGCTTCAACAAGAATATTAAAGGTGTCGGTGAAAGAATTTAAATCCTTCATACTGCCAAATCCAATAAAGACCGGAGGTTCTCCTTTTTGAATGAATTCTTTCAATGCTTTAGGTTCTTCAAAATCAGTATTCTCGTCAATCGACAAACTTCCGACAGTATTGATATTATTTTTCCATGTTGCATCAGGTTTAAATAAAAGCGGACTATAAGCATTGATTACAGGGTTTCCCTTTTCAATATGTTGCAAAATTGGAGATGTTTTGAAATTAACCTCTGACAGTCTCTTCTCTTTCCAAAAAGTTGTAATTGCAGATTTACCCAACATCCAGAAAACTTTATAGAAAATCTGATGCGTGAACAAATTAAACGTTTTACCCAAAGCCGGAAATGTATAAAAGAGTATGGATGGATAATCCTTTGTTGCCACTACCGGAAAGGGATTTAAAAGCACGCTTTTTTTGTTACATACCTGTGAAATAAAAAATCCGATGGGTATACCCGGATGATTTATGATTAAATCAGCATCCTGACAGGCATCCCATATTTCATATTGAGTTTTCACCATCAGTTTCTTCAGGTTTTTTGATCCTTTTAAATGAGATGTAATGAAACTTAGTGGATTGTTACCTTTAGTCATGTCCTTAACATGTTCATTCCCTTCCATCAATTGCTGAATATCCACATTCAGGGGAAAGAAATCAAGTCCGAAACTTTTTACAAATTCCGCTTCATTTTTTGCCGAAACAATCAGGACATCATATCCGGCTTTTTTAAGACCAATTCCGAGTGCAATAAATGGTTGTAAATCACCTCTTGAACCTACTGTTGTAATAGCTATTCTCACAAAATTGAATTTTTTAATTTTGAAACTACAAATTTAAAAAGAATTATGACAATCAACCATGTAATTCAGTGATTATTTTCCTGAAAATAAGAAGAAGTTTACTATATTGAAAAACCGGAGATACATTTCATTATTGTATCTCCGGTTAACATTTTGGATATATATTGAAATTCTTTCAATTAATATATCAATCACTTTCAATTAATGCAATAATCCTTCATCAATACCCATCATTTTGTTTGAATACATCCGGGTTGGTTACGGCATCCATCTGTACCTGAGGAATCGGACGAAGATAATGTTTCTCCGCAATGTTTGCTTTGGCCTGTGCATTGCGGGCTTTCACATATTCAACCAGTTTTTTGGTACGTTTGAGGTCGAACCAGCGGTGCATTTCTCCACACAATTCGATGGCTCTTTCTTCGAGGATGGTATCAATTGTTACAGCTCCGGTACGTCTGTTCTCAACAACTTTACCCGTAACTGCTCTTACATCACGCAAAGCATTGATAGTTGCCAATGCGTCACCACCGGTTTTCATTTCACATTCTGCTTTGATCAAATACATTTCAGCTAAACGAATTACCATGGCATCACGGAAAGAAATGTCGTGTGTAGGATAATTCGGATCAAATTTGTTATCCAGGAACTTTTTAATACCGGGATATGATTTCCATCCACCGATATTATCTTTGTAACGATTGTCGCCATACACATCTGAAATGGCCTTATTTGCCTCAGTTGGTAACGCTGTAGCCGGGTCGCCGGAAGTATAAACAGGAATATCACCATTATACATAAACTGAATACGATAGCGGTTTTTAGCCCAGTTTTGTTTGGCAATACCTTCCGGTGAATTACCATCGAGTGCACAATAATAAATTGCAGTGTCTTTAATCAATGGATATTTGGTAGCGCTTCCTTCAAGTCCCGGAGCAATTGTATAGGCGGTCAACAGGGTTGCATCTGTTCTTTGGTCGGTTGCTCTGTATTTTTCAAGCAAATTCCAAAGATATTGTGAAGGTAAATACCTGGTAAACCCTCTTCCATATTGAGAATAATGTTCTGCAACATATATTTTCGCATTGGTTTTGGTATTTGTAACATAGTAACCACTGGTTTCAGTCAATGGACGTGAGAAAATTTCTTTGCCATTTCCACCTAAGTCAGTTGCACCATTATTCCACATACTTACAAACATCAACAACATCGCATTACCACCGCGGGTATATCCTGTTCTTGTAATCAACGAATTATATTCAAGGGGTTCACCGGAAGGACTGGTTCTGTAACGCTTTGGAGTGCAATTAACAGGTGTTTTCAAATCATAGGAATAACTGATTCCAAAGATTGACTCTTTGTTAGTAGCAACATCTTCATTTCCCATAAACCAGGTATCGGAATATTTTGGATAAAAAGAAGCAATTCCACTTCCAATAACAGCATCAGCTTCAGCCTTAGCCAACGCATAAGAACTTTGTTTTCCTAACCAGGAAGCTTCGTATAACAATACGCGGGCTTTTAATGCACGGGCAGCCCAATAATTGGCACGACCTTCAGTTTTGGTTTTGTAATTGGCAGTATTAAATGCTGCAATTGATCTATCCAGGTCTTCCAATATTTTCGTATAGACCTGTGCTTCAGGTAAACGAACCGGTTCAGTTGAGAATAAAGTAATTGGCTCATCATTGTATGGTATATCACCCCACATCGTTACCATATGAAAATGATAAAATGCTTTCAGAAAATAAGCCTCACCAAAATATATGTTTCTGTCTGTTTCTGTAATTACTTTATTCATGGGAATATATTTGATTGCGTTGTTACAAACATCCACAGCATTGTAAAACAACTCCCAATATTCATCAAAACAGGCATTATCATTCACACCCGGCATGGTCAATGAGGTTATGCTGTAGGATGTTAAAGATTTTTGTTTGTTATCAAAACCATAGTAAAACAGGTCGGAACCCATTTCTGCCAAACCTAATGCGGGTTCTTTGCCATACCATCCTCTGGCAAAACTATAACATGAAGCAACCAGTCCTTTTATACCAGAGGAAGTGGAATAGGTCAGGTCGGCTGTCATACCCACCTTGTTGTTTTCGTTCAGAAAATCTGAACAGGAAACAAAGGTAAATACAGTGCATACAGCAGCTGTTAATATTTTAAATTTGTTTTTCATACTTTTATTTTTTTAATGATTACAGATGCATGATTAAAGTTGTAGATTTAATCCGATTACAGCTTGTTTTGCAAGCGGGAAAGAAATTGATCCACCACGTTCGGAGTCGTAATTTTCAACGGCACTAAAGGTGAAGTAATTTTTCAGAGATCCGAAAACTTTCAAACTACTGATGTTGATGTTTTTCAGGAGTTTGGAAGGAACATTATAGGACAAGGTAATATCCTTAATTTTATAAAAATCGGCCTTTTCATATTTCAGAGCATTCTGATAAGGGGTATACAAACCTGATGCTGCTCCCGGACTCGGGAATCTTGCGCTGGTATTTGTTGGCGTCCAATAATCCAAATCACCCCAGTTAGCTGTTTCATAATTCATCTGACTATTCATATCGTAATTGATATAACCTCCCAAA
>JBILFS010000431.1:0-2560 GCA_044351455.1 Paludibacter sp.
ACTTTTTCCATCAAACAAAAGTTTCCATCCTTCTTTCTTTTCAGCTTTCGAAAGTACATTGACAGGAGTGGCATATCGTTCTTTGAATGATTTGATGGCTTCGGCAGATTGTTGCAGGAAAACTTCGGGCTTATCCTTTAGACTAAAACATTCAATACCAATTGGGCCATCGTACCCTTTTTCAGCTAAATATTCTACAATACGATAAACATCTAAAGTGCCTTTTCCCAATGGCATAATCAAACGTTTCCATGCAGATTCTTTGAACATTTGCTTTGTATTGCCATCATCAGCACCCGAAACTGAAACTGCAATTAAATTTGGAAGTACCAAATCTAAAACCTTATTCAGGTTTGATAATGAATCGGTACTTAGAAAGTGACATACATTAAACACTGTACCAAAATTGCTGCGATTCACTTTTTTAGCAATACGGTAGGAATCTTCCACTTTCTCGACAAGTAGGTTAATGTGTGGATAAACCGCCAAACGTACACCATAAGGCTTTGCAAAATCGGCTAATTCCTGTAAAACAGGAACCATTATGCTATCGGCTGCTTCATCGGATGGTTTGTATTTTGTTGAATATACGCTAAACTCAATAATAACGTTTTTGCCCTTTAGTTTTGGGATAACCTTTTTCCATTCCTGAGAATAAAAATCTTTCGTATCCAAATCAAATTTTGAGTAATTGGTAATCATTTTTAAGCCATGAGTCTGAAAAGTATCAATGGCTTCCACAAAACCTTTGGGTTCTTTATACTCCATGCCATCATAACCTAGTTTTTTAATCATTATAGCCTGATCGTTGTACGACAAAACAGGCAAGTGTTTGCCATTCAGCGAATTATTAAATAGAACTATGGGGTTCTTCAACGTTCTTTTTGTTTGGCCAAAGCTATTTATGCTGAAAATCACTAAAATCAGTGTGATTAGAATTGTTATTTTTTTCATTTGAGTTTTTTTTTTGATTAATATTTTCCATATTCTTGCAAGGTATCCCACATTGCCCAGAAATTTTCGGGAGTTACATCATCCTGTATATTATGAACCGGTGCAAATACAAAGCCTCCGCCCGGTGCAAGTATGTCAATTATACGTTTCACTTCATCGGAAACCTGCTGAGGTGTGCCATTATTTAAGGTTGATTGCGTATCAACACCGCCACCCCAAAAAGTGAGTTCTTTGCCAAATTCACGTTTTAATTTCACCAAATCCATTCCTGTTGCGGTAAACTGAACAGGATTAAGAATATCCAAACCTGCCTCAATTAAATCGGGAATAAGCTCGTAAATGGCTCCGCAACTATGCAAAAATGTTTTTACACCCGGAAGTCGCCTTTTTACATGCGTAAAAATAGTTTTTAAACGTGGAATAATTATCTGTCTGAGTTGGTCAGGATCAATTAAAGTAGATGTTTGTGAACCAAGATCGTCAGCTTCGGCAATAACCTGTATTTTATGTTCATTACCTGTTTCAACAGCCCAATCAATAATAATATCCCAATACCGGATTTTATCTTCCACAATTATATCAAGCAATGCTTCAACGCCTTGCGGGTCGAGATATAAATCGAGAAACCAATTTTCGTAACCCCGAATGCGAAGACTGTTTTCGGTTAGTCCTGCAGTGTTTCTGTCAGCAATGCCACAAAAATCGTTTACCTGACCAATTTGCTCATTCAATTTCTCATGAACAAGTTTTCTATAAACATCCCAATCGAGTCGCGGGAGTAAATTAATTGAGTCTGAGAGCGACTCAACTTTTTCTAAAGGCGAAGAAATCATATGGTAATATAAATCAGTTCCTTCATTAAACCGCCAGTCACAACCATAAAAATCAGTTACTTCAATGGTATTACCGTTTACTCTTTTGGCGTTTTTAAAGTTAGTAATACGTTGTGCACCAATCCTTCGTGTATCGGATTTTAAAAATCTGAGATTTTCTTCCGAAGGTATTACAATTTGCTGTATGGGGTCTATTTCATCGTTCCCAATTTCAGTGGAAAGTCCGCGATGTTTCATAGCTCGCAAATACGCATTTCTGGTTATTGCAGTTACCGTAGTACCGCTTAAATCATACGGAATTCTGTCAGGTTCATTGTGACTGAGTGCTGTTAGAATTCTTTCTCTGCTATTCATGTGTTCAATAAATTAAAGACATTTTTCTTAATTGAATGACTGATATCAAAAAATGCAGATTTAAAACCTGAAGTATTTTTCCCTGATAGGCACGTTCAACAAAGCAGAAGCAGCATTATTGCCAATTATTTCTTCTTTTTGACTATCCCAGGTTAATTTCGATTCGGTTTGAATAGCAATTAAACCTAACTGACACATCGAAATGGTTCTGTGAGCAGTCTCAAGCGGTTCGAGTGATGGTTTTCCCGATTTTACAGCTAAACAAAAATCCTCCTTGTCAGATGGTAAATTCACAATTTTCATTTCATCATCACCAATTCTGGAGTCGAGTATAGCTTGCGAACTGGCAGTTAGTTTGTCGGGGTATTCAATTTCGACCCAGCCATCAGTACCTTCGAAACGAACATAAGGACGCTCAA
>JBILFS010000432.1:0-2556 GCA_044351455.1 Paludibacter sp.
ATTCATTGTTCCGGAAACTGCTCCGGCATTTTCCTTGCCTATATCAATACAAAATGCCCATGAAGGACTCAAAGTCATATCGGCACCCAACACTGCCAGCGACATAAATATGACAGATAGTAAAGGAGAGTTGGCTTGTGTAACCAAAATCATTCCTACTGCAGCCAATATAAACCCAATAATGGCAGGTAATTGACGAGACATTTTCAATTTACCTTTGCTGTAAATGAAATCTACTAAAATTCCCGAAATCCAATTGCCACAAGCACCAGCAATTAAAGGTACTGCCGCATACATTCCTGCTTCAACACTTCCCAACATAAATTTTTCTTTGATATACGGATACATCCAGGTTAGTGTGAAGTAAAATGTGAAATTGCTACAAATATATTGTACCATTGCTAACCACATGTTCGGAGATTTTAAGATTGTCGAAAAAGGTAAGATTTCTTTTTTCAAACTACCTTGCTGCCGATTTTTGATGATATATTCTTTTTCAGTTTCGCTAATTAGTTTCGAGTCCTCCGGCTTATCTTTAAACAAAAAGAACCAAATTAATCCAAAAATAACCCCCACAACTCCAAAAATCAGGAAAGTATGTCGCCATCCAAATGATTCGATAAGTATTGCAACTAAAGGTAAACCAAGAGCTGCACCAATTCGGGAACCTGAAAAGTTTATGCCCTGTACAATGCCTCTTTCCTTGACCGGGAACCAATTATAAACCACTTTTGACAGGGCAGGGAAGGCACCTGCTTCGCCAGCACCAAACAAAAAGCGAATAACAAGCATCGAAACGTAATTCCATGCAAAACCGGTAACTGCAGTCAGGATTGACCAAAAACTTACAATTGAAGATATTACCAATCGAGCTCCATGTTTATCAGCAAGTTTCCCTGATGGCGTTTGAAAAAGTGCATAACCCAATGTAAATACAGCCATTACCCATCCAAATTCAGTAACTGTAAAATTCAAATCCAGCATGATATCGTCTTTTGCTGTGGAAATACATGCACGGTCGACATAAAGTAACACAGTAAGTAAAAACGAAAATAAAATCAATAGAATTCTATAAGGAAAAATTGGTTTCTTCATAAATATTATTTTTAATTGTGCATTAAGGTTTATAAAGCACAATTCAGATTATGATCACAATAGCTTATTTGTTTACAACATTTACCGGCGAACCATTAATAAAAGCAGCTAAATTATCTACAGCGATATTCATTAGTCTGGATCTCGACTCTTTGGGAGCCCAGGCAATATGTGGCGTAATAATGCAATTTTTAGCTTCAAGTAATGGGTTTGATGCAGCTATTGGCTCCGATGAAACCACATCCAGTGCAGCGCCACCAACTTTTCCACTGTTAAGGGCATCACGCAAATCGGCTTCAACAACCAATGGACCACGCGAAGTATTAATTATCAAAACACCATCTTTCATTTTGGCAATATTATCTTTATTGATAATGCCTTGTGTACTTTCGAAAAGCGGACAGTGCAAACTGATGATATCCGATTGAGCCAACAATTCATCAAGTGTTACGTATTTACAAGAATCTGTTACCAATGCCGGATTTTGATACTCATCATAGGCCAGGATATTGAGACCAAATGCCTGAGCAATTTTCCCTGCAGCCTGACCAATACGTCCAAATCCAATAATACCAATATTTTTACCAGCCAATTCAATTAATGGATAATTCCAAAAGCAAAAATCAGGACAAGCTGTCCAATCACCATTTTGAACAGCTTCGGAATGCGCTCCTACATGATGACATAGTTCAAGCAAAAGAGCAAAAGTAAACTGAGCAACTGCTGTGGTACCATAAGTTGGAATATTGCTTACTGTTATGCCTAATTCTTTTGCTGCAACAGTATCTACTACATTGTAACCGGTTGCAAGCACTCCAATGTATTTTACTGAAGGCACTTTTGCAAGTACATCCTTTGGAAGTGGCGTTTTGTTTGTGAAAACTACATCGGCATCGCCAATTGTTGCAATAACATTCCCGATAGCAAAATCGGTACGATCGTGTAACACAACATCGCCAAACTGCTTAATTCCATCCCAACTTAAATCGCCGGGATTCAAAGTAAAACCATCTAAAACTACAATTTTCATGGGTATATATTTATTGTTTTTTAATTAATATTTATAATGATAAACGGAGGTGAAGAACAGATTCTCCAATATTATCTAATACTACCTCCTTTCGGTTAATGGCTTAGTCGAATGACATCCGGCCATTGTTGAAAAATCCACTAAATCTTTTATAAGGTATATTGTATACAAATATTGCGAAAGAAAATTTCAGTATACAGTATTAACATTATAAAAAATATATTTCAATTTTTAAATGATAAATTGATACAAAACAATTTATGATTATTATTTAAGATGTTCCGAAAAACGAACAAGTGTTTTTCTAAAATGCATTCGGATAAGCTTTTCTGCCTCCTCACCATTTCTGGCCGCAATTGCATCAATTATTGAAATATGCTCGGCATAAGTTTCAACCGGAGGACGAGTTAAACCGCGCTGATAAGTTCTGG
>JBILFS010000433.1:0-2555 GCA_044351455.1 Paludibacter sp.
CTGAAAAGAAAAAAGAAGAAACTGAAGCTGAAGCTGAATAAATAAAAGCAAAATGGCAGACAAGCAAAAAATTGCAATTTTAGGCGGCGGAAGCTGGGCAACAGCCATTGCTAAAATAGCACTATGCAACGCAGTTGAGATTAACTGGTATATGCGTCGCCAGGAGCAAATTGATGAGTTTATCAGGTCGAGCAAAAATCCTTCTTATCTCACAGGTGTTAGTTTTGACACCGACAGAATAAGGTTTACGAGCAATATTAATCATGTTGTTGCAACTTCCGATATCCTGATTTTTGCCATGCCCTCCCCTTTTCTGAAGCAACATCTGAAGAAATTAAAAAAGAGACTGGACAAGAAGATTATTGTATCTGCTATCAAAGGGATTGTTCCTGATGAAAACATGATTATCACTGAATACTTTGAAATGGCATACAATGTTCCGAAAGAAAATATTGCGATGCTTGCCGGCCCTTGTCATGCCGAGGAAGTTGCCCTGGAAAGATTATCCTATCTGACCATAGCTTCATCGAATCGCGACATGGCCAAAATGTTAGCACAAAAACTTACGACCAGTTACATTAAAACCACGACCAGTGATGATGTTACAGGCATGGAGTATTCATCGGTCATGAAAAATATTTATTCCATTGCGACCGGGATTTGTCATGGCTTGAAATACGGCGACAATTTTCAGTCGGTACTCGTTTCGAATGCCATTCAGGAAATCAACCGTTTTTGCAATGCGACCAATCCGATGCACCGCGACATCAACGAATCGGCTTATCTGGGCGATTTATTGGTAACAGCGTATTCCAAGTTTAGTCGTAACCGCCTCTTTGGCACCATGATAGGCAAGGGTTATTCTGTTAAAACGGCTCAGTTAGAGATGGAAATGATTGCCGAGGGTTATTATGCCACCAAATGTATTTACGAAATCAATGAAAAATATCAGGTGGATATGCCCATCGTAAATGCGGTTTATGAAATTCTGTACAATCGCTGTTCCCCGATTCTGAAAATCAGAGAACTAACTGATAAACTGAAATAACCCGAAAAGTTTATCATCAATAAAAAATAAATCATCAAACTATTTTAATATGAATAACATTCAACTAAAAATTGAAAAAGCTTACGGATTTGTTTCCGCTGAAGCAGTAAAAGCGTATGCACCTCAGGCTGAAGCAGCCAACAAAGCCCTTCATCAGGGAACAGGAAAAGGAAATGATTTCCTTGGATGGTTAAACATTCCGACTTCGATTGACGAAGCTCATTTAGCCGATGTAGAAAAAACTGCACGCATCCTCAGAGAAAATTGCGAAGTAGTGGTTGTGGTTGGTATCGGTGGCAGCTACTTAGGTGCAAAAGCAGTTATTGATGCGCTATCGAACAGTTTCGATTGGTTATTGACCGAAAGAAAAGCTCCGGCAGTAGTTTATGCCGGTCAGAATATCGGCGAAGATTATTTATACGAATTGCAATCATTGCTGAAAAATAAGAAATTCGGTATCATTTCGATTTCAAAATCGGGAACCACAACTGAGCCTGCACTGGCTTTCAGATTGCTGAAAACACAGTTGGAAGAGCAACAGGGCAAGGAAGCCGCTCAGAAATTAATCGTGGCGGTAACCGATAAATCACGTGGCGCGTTGCGTACGCTTGCAACACAGGAAGGTTATAAAACTTATGTAATTGAAGATAACGTTGGTGGAAGATATTCGGTATTATCCCCGGTTGGTTTGCTTCCGATTGCTGTGGCTGGTTTCGACATTCGTCAGTTTGTTGCCGGTGCCGTAACCATGGAAAAAGCTTGTGGCGAAGATTCATCTTACGAAACGAACATTGCTGCCCAGTATGCTGCTGTTCGTAATGAATTGTACAGAACCGGTAAGAAAATCGAAATTCTGGTGAATTATCATCCCAAACTGCATTTTGTTTCTGAATGGTGGAAACAGCTTTACGGAGAAAGTGAAGGCAAAGACAATGTAGGTATTTTCCCGGCGGCTGTTGACTTCACTTCCGATTTGCATTCTATGGGTCAATGGATTCAGGAAGGTGAAAGAACCATTTTCGAAACTGTAATTTCTGTATTGGAAAGTGATCATACTGTTTTGGTTCCTTCCGATGAAGCGAATCTGGATGGTCTGAATTTCCTTGCAGGCAAACGTGTGGATTACGTAAACAAAATGGCAGAACTGGGAACCCAGATTGCGCACATCGACGGTGGTGTTCCAAATCTGAAAATTGAATTGCCAAAACTAAATGAATATTACATCGGACAATTGCTGTATTTCTTCGAAAAAGCCTGTGGTATCAGTGGTTATATCTTAGGAGTTAATCCATTTGACCAGCCGGGTGTGGAAGCATATAAAAAGAATATGTTTGCGCTGCTGGAAAAACCTGGCTTTGAAGAGGCGACCAAAGCTATTAAAGCGAGATTGTGATATTTTTGCCCCGTCAGGGGCGGGATGACGGTAGAAAAAATGTTTATCGTATGTTTGTTCCGCCCCATCCGGGGCGGTTCATTCATCACACGACGTTATTTTCTACCGATGTTT
>JBILFS010000039.1:0-9700 GCA_044351455.1 Paludibacter sp.
AGCTCCCCATTCAGGAATATTCAGATATGAATGCGATATGAATGTTTCAGTATAATCTGTTGAAGATTCCTGTTTTTCAGTTTGAGTTTTGGCGTTTTTATATTTCATTGTAAGTTTGGCATGGCGCGGACGACAATCTGCTGCCGAACCATTCACTGTAATTACAAGTGGAATTGGCGCTTTCACAACTTCAACACCTCTCTCAAGCCTTCTTTTGATGGTAAGCTTGTTGTCTGTCAAATCTAAAATCTCTTCAGCATAAGTAACCTGAGGAAGATTCAGCTTTTCGGCAACCTGTGGCCCAACCTGAGCAGTATCACCATCAATAGCCTGACGACCACAAATGATAACATCAACTTTTCCAATTTTTCTGATGGCAGCTGCCAGTGCGTAGGAAGTAGCAAGTGTGTCTGAACCGGCAAATTCTCTACCACTAAGAAGAAAACCTCCATCAGCACCACGATACATCGATTCTCTGATAATTTCGGCAGCACGTGCAGGACCCATGGTCAATACGTGAACAACAGCCCCGTCAATTTTTGATTTTAAACGAAGTGCCTGTTCGAGTGCGTTCAGATCTTCAGGATTATAGATGGCAGGAAGTGCTGCACGGTTCACTGTACCGTCGGCCTTCATGGCATCTTTCCCAACATTACGCGTATCGGGCACTTGTTTTGCAAGTACAACAATGTTAAAACTCATTTTGCGTATTATTTTTGGTTATTAATATTTGTTTTTTATTTTGTGTTTCTCTCCGGATTTTTTAGTTTACATCTTACTTCTGATGAAAAGATTCATAAGGTAAACTCGGGTACAAAAATAACTTAATTTATGATAGTTACAATAAAATTTCTGCACAAATTTTGTTTTTTGTGCAGAAATTTTATTTCATGTGTTTATAATTTATTTATTTATTTGTCACATGGAACTCACAAAACAAAATTTAATCATTCCCCTGTGGGTCAATATAGATTAAATTTTGTCATGTTCGTTTCATTACCGTTAGATTTCAAAACATGACTTCTAAGGTACAAAAAAAACAGTGCGATACTTTTCACAAAGTTCGCACTGTATAATAGGTATTAGTTTCTTAAGGTATAAAAAAGATTGTGTCGTTTAGTTAACGTTTGCAAAGAAAAGGCGATTTTTGTTACCGAACAAGTCAAAAAACATGTTTTACAACCTGTTTTTCGTAATAATCGCAAATTTTTTGCACATTTTGGTCAAAATGATGCAAAAAATCGACAATGCAAACAGCTTTTTGAAAAATTGAGTATCTTTGTTGTTCAAAATTTTAATGGAATGCTAAGAAGTTTCTTCTCCCTGTTACTTTTGATTCTGTTTGCTTCTTGCCAATCGAAATCAAAACCGGTGGTAAATGTCTCCGAAAACGTCATTGTACCTGCATTTTCGGCTGATTCTGCTTATGCCTATATCGCAAATCAGGTAGATTTTGGTCCACGGGTTCCCAATACAAAGGCACATGCCGACTGTTCGGATTACCTTTCAAATAAACTGAGAGCTTTTGGTGCCCTGGTTTACGAACAAAAATCAGTGCTGATTGCTTTTGATGGTACAAAACTAAATGCAGTCAATATCATTGGTGCTTTCAACCCTGGTTCAAAAAACAGGATATTACTTTTTGCTCATTGGGATTCCAGACCCTGGGCTGATCACGACCCCAATCCGGCAAACCGAAAAAAACCGGTTATTGGTGCAAATGACGGTGCCAGTGGCGTAGGTGTTTTGCTTGAAGTTGCCCGTGTAATAGGTCAGAATAATCCTGCAGTAGGTATAGACATAATATTTTTTGATGCAGAGGACTATGGAGCTCCACAGGATTATGCTGGCAATCATGAGGATTCCTGGTGTCTGGGTTCGCAGTATTGGTCGAAAAACCCTCATGTAGAACAATATAATGCAAAATACGGAATTTTACTGGATATGGTAGGTGCCGGAGATGCAACCTTTTACAGAGAGTCATTCTCTGAATATTATGCACCCCAAATCGTGGACAAAATCTGGAATACAGCCGCTACGCTCGGATTTGAAAGATATTTTATCAATAAAAGCGGTGGTGCCGTGACCGACGATCATGTATATGTGAATAAAATTGCAGGTATACCAAGTGCTAATATTATTCATTACAGCACCGAAAATCAAAAGGGATTTGGCGATTTCTGGCATACTGTTAACGATGATATGTCGGTTATTGATAAAAACACCCTGATGGCAGTTGGAACAACACTGCTAAAAGTAATTTATAGTGAAAAATAAATGAGAGTTTAGATGATGCATTTGAGATTCAAAAAGATTGCAGTGAAAATTGGCAGCAATGTGCTGACAAGAGCTGATGGTACGCTCGACATTACCCGTATGTCGGCATTGGTAGATCAAATTGCTTATTTGCATAAGAAGGGTGTTGAAATTGTGCTGATTTCTTCCGGGGCTGTCGCTTCCGGCAGAAGTGTTTTGGGGTTGGAAAAGAAAATGGATGTGGTCGATCAGCGTCAATTGTTTTCCGCAGTTGGACAGGCGAAATTAATCAATCACTACTGGGATTTGTTTCGGGAACATGGCATTACTGTTGGACAGGTGCTGACAACCAAAGAGAATTTCAGTAGCAGAAGGCATTATCTGAATCAACGGAATTGTATGCAGGTTATGTTTGATAATCAGGTTATTCCCGTCGTTAATGAGAATGATACTGTGTCGGTAACCGAATTAATGTTTACCGATAATGACGAACTTTCCGGATTAATTGCATCGATGATGGACATGGAAGCGTTGATTATTCTTAGTAATATTGATGGGATTTTCAATGGTCCACCTTCCGACCCTGCATCAGTGGTGATTCAAACAATTGAGAAAGGACAGGATATATCTGATTTTATTCAGACCGGAAAATCAACTTTTGGAAGGGGAGGTATGGCTACAAAGACATCCATCGCCCGAAAAATAGCCGATGAAGGTATTGATGTGTATATCGCCAATGGGAAAAAAGAAAATATTCTGATTAATTTGCTGAAAAAGGATTCGGAAATTGTTTGTACCCGGTTTGTTGGATCTGAGGATACTGTTTCATCTGTAAAAAAATGGATTGCACACAGTCAGGGATTTGCCAAAGGTGAAATACATATCAACGAAAATGCATCAAAGGTGCTTACAGGAGAAAAAGCTGTTAGTTTGCTGCCTGTTGGTGTTATTGCTGTTAACGGAGAATTTGAAAAGGACGATATAGTAAAAATAATTGATAATCAGGGTAAATCACTGGGTGTCGGAAAAGTGCAATACGACAGTGAAAAGGCCCGCGAAGTGATGGGAAAGAAAAACCATAAACCTTTGATACATTATGATTATCTTTTTCTTGAATAATTATGAATTGGAAAGAACAAACACTTGCTGCTTCCCGCACCCTTAATTTGGTTGCGGATGAAAAAATTAATACAGTACTTCTTGATTTGGCCGACGCTGCGTTGGAGCATGCTGATTATATCCTGCAGGAAAATATGAAGGATCTGGAAATGATGGATAAGACTAATCCGATGTACGACAGATTGTTGCTTACTAAAGATAGATTAGTTGGAATTGCATCAGATATCCGGAATGTAGCAACGCTGCCATCACCATTAGGCAAAGTCAACAAGGAAATCGAAAGACCAAACGGTATGAAAATTACACAGATGACAGTTCCTTTCGGTGTAATTGGTATCATCTATGAAGCCAGACCGAATGTGAGTTTTGATGTTTTCTCATTATGTCTGAAGTCGGGCAATGCTTGTGTACTGAAAGGTGGAACCGATGCTTTTAACTCCAACAAAGCCATTGTGACAGTGATTAAAAAAGTATTGGAAGCCAATGGCTTAAGTACTGATTTGGTCGCATTGTTGCCTGCGGGAAGAGAAGCTGCTGCAGAATTGATGAATGCTGTAGGTTATGTTGATTTGATAATTCCTAGAGGTGGCAAAGGACTCATTGAATATGTAAGAGATCATTCCCGGATTCCTGTGATTGAAACAGGAGCGGGAATTTGTCATACCTATTTCGATATTACAGGTGATATTGAAAAAGGGAAATCTATTGTTTTTAATTCCAAAACCAGAAGGGTTAGCGTTTGCAATGCCCTCGATTGTTTGGTGATTCATCAGAGCCGTTTGTCTGACTTGCCTGAGTTGTGTGAAAAACTTGCTGAAAAGAATGTAATCATTTATGCAGATACTCAGTCACTGGATGTATTGAAAGGTCATTATCCCCCTCAATTATTAGAACCAGCCGGTGAAAGCAGTTACGGAACTGAATTTCTGGATTATAAAATGGCCGTAAAAACTGTTTCTGACCTTCAGGATGCAGTTGCTCATATTACAATGTATAGTTCAAAACATAGCGAATGTATTATAAGTGAAGATGATAAGAGTATCGCTTATTTTGATAAAATGGTTGATGCAGCCTGTATTTATACCAATGTTTCTACTGCATTTACCGATGGCGCTCAGTTTGGATTGGGTGCTGAAATAGGAATAAGTACACAGAAAATGCATGCCCGTGGTCCAATGGCTCTAGAGGAGTTATGTTCGTATAAATGGATAATAAAAGGGGATGGGCAAATACGGTCATAAGCTGATTTTCTGATATGTTTATTGCAAAAATATTATTTTTTTACACAATATGTTGCATATTCCGAAATAAATGATTTCCTTTGCTGTCGAGAATTTGTATTTCACTCGCCCGGTTAATCCGACTTTCCCTTTTTTCAGGAATTTATAGCTTAACCCCACGTTTGTTTATGCTTTTCTTTTATCAACAAATTAATCAATTTTATTTTTTATTTTTTATGAACATTTATGTAGGTAACTTAAGTTACAGAGTACGTGAAAATGACCTTCAGGGCGTTATGGCTGAATATGGCCAGGTTGTATCATGTAAAATTGTTAAAGACCGTGAAACTAACAAATCAAAAGGTTTTGGTTTCGTAGAAATGGACGATGCAGGTGGCGAAAAAGCTATTGCTGAACTCAATGGCGCAGAACTTGACGGTCGTACCATGGTTGTAAAAGAAGCCAGACCAAAAGCCTGACAACTTATTTAAAACTAATTTTAAACTTCTGTTATCCAGTCCGGGTGGCAGAAGTTTTTTTAATTTATCATGATACCATTCAAAGGGATAATTAAGGATTTACCGGTTACAGGAAGCCTGATAGTTTTTTTAGGCATCACTGCATTCTCGTTTTTAATTTCAACTTCTGTTACTTTGCTGATAACTAAGGGTGAAGTTGTGGAGTTGAATCATTTACGCATTGCTCAGTTAATTCAGTCCTTTGGTATCTTTATTATTCCCTCCTTGTTTTTTGCCTATCTGAAGCATGGAAATATGTCAGAGTGGTTAAAGTTAAATCGCCTGCCAAATCTTTTTATGCTTGTTGCCGGAATTCTTGCGATCGTTGTTGCAATTCCGGTTGTGAACAGAATGATTTCCCTGAATGAAATGATTGTTTTTCCGGAGGCCTTGAAAGGCTTTGAAAGGATGCTGTTAGAACAGGAGAGAAATTTAAAGGAAATCACAGAAAAAATGCTGCTTGCAAATTCTATATCAGAATTAGTAAGAAATATATTGCTGATGGCGATGTTGCCTGCGCTGGGCGAGGAATTGTTCTTCAGAGGCGGATTACAAAATATCCTGAGAGAAAAATTAAATCCTCATGTTGCTGTGCTGCTTACTGCGTTAATATTCAGCATCTTTCATATGCAGTTTTACGGAATAATTCCAAGGTTTTTTCTGGGTGCTGTTTTGGGATATCTCTTTCTGTATTCAGGGAATATCTGGGTGCCAGTCATCGCACACTTTGCCAATAACGCTTTGGCAATCGTATTTCATTACCTTCAGGAGAATAAATTAATCACTTTTAATCCTGAAACCCCGGGAAGAGATGATGGTTTTGTGCTTGTCTTATTCAGTTTTATACTGGTTGTGTCGGTTATTTTTCTGATCGCCTCTCGCCAACGATCATCAAAGCCTGGTCTCTGATTTCCAGAGGTAATTCAATATTTCTTAACTGCAAACTTTTCAGCCAGCCAGCCACATCTTGTTCTTTCAGTGTGAAAAATACTTCAGATAATTGTTTGATGTCGGTTTCTGAATAATTAGAAACAGGTTTGCCTGAAAGGGTATCTAATTCTTCATCTTCATAATAAATAATATCGCAACTGTTGTTCAACAACGAATCTTTATCGCATACTTCGTGTGCCCCACAGCATTCTTCATTGTTCTCAATCGTTATTTCAGGCTCCTGTGTGCTGTTTCTTCTGTTAATTTTTGTTAGCAGGAATATAAGTGCTCCGACAGCGATCAGTATGATTATTAATATCCACATAATTTTTAATTTAAAACGGTACAAAATTACTACTTTGTGAGTTAATTTAGTTATTTTTGTGAGTTAAAAAAACAATATATCGGACATTTTTCGGTTTTTTATTTCAGATCAATTTTTTTGTCTTGAAAAATAAATATTTTTTCCACCTGCTGTTGCTACTCCTGCTGGTATTTTTTACCGGAGGTTGTAATGTGATGAAGAAGAATACTTCTTTGTCCAGATCGATTTACGATATAAATACCCGTTTTAATGTGTATTTCAACGGGAAAGTGAGTTATGAGGATGGATTAAAGGCAATATCCCAGTCGGCGAAGGATGATTATTCTCAAATAATTCCCATGTATCCTGTCAGCATGCACGAGAATGCCAAATCTGCATCGTCACAAATGGTAAGGACAATTGAGAAATGCCGGAAAGCCATCAAAACCAAGTCTTTTAAACTGAAACCCCGGCTGACAAGGAAACAACAACTCGATCCAAAATACAGGAATTTTCTGAAGCAGGAAGAATATAATCCTTTTATGCCTGAGGTTTGGTTGTTATTGGCGCAGGCAGAATTTCATAAAGCTGATTTCCTGGGTGCCATCGGAACTTTTAATTACATCAAACGACATTTCCCTGAAAACAAGGAACTTGGAATTACCTGTCAGTTGTGGATAATCAGGTCTTATGCAGAGTTGGATTGGCTGTACGAGGCGGAAGAAATGTTTTCTAAAATTGATCAGAAGGAATTATACGGAGATAATCTGGCTTATTATACTGCATTTTATGCCGATTTGTTATTGAAGAAAAAACAATTTTCAGATGCCATCCCATATCTGGAACTTGCTTTGCAAAAAGAAAAAACGAAACAACTTCGTCTGAGATTTTCATTCCTCCTGGCACAATTATATGCGCATACAGGGGATAAAAAGGCATCAACAGCCGCCTACGAAAATGTAATAAAAATGAATCCACCTTACGAACTGGCTTTCAATGCCAGGATTGGAAAGGCTTCGCTTTTTGATGGGAGTATGCAGGATACCCGCAGGGATTTGAATAAGATGATCAAAAATCCGAATAATAAGGATTATCTGGATCAGCTTTTCCATTTGAGAGGAAAATCATATTTGCTCGAAAAGGATACAGTTCGCGCACTTGCAGATTTTAAAATTGCTGCCGATTCAAGCTCCAGAAAAGGAACTGATATGGCGGCTGTACTCGTTACTACGGGTGATTTGTACTATAAAATGAAGGATTATGTGAAGGCTCAACCTTGTTACGATGAGGCGTCGAAGATATATACGGTTGATTTCTATGATTATAAAAGGATTTCTTCCAGAGCTGAAATGCTTTCGGAACTTGTGATGGAACATGAAATCGTGATGCTTCAGGATAGTTTACAACGACTTTCAGCGATGACGCCTGATGAAAGACTTAAAACAATCGAACTGTATATTGCCAAATTGGAGGCTGCTGAAAAACTGGCTGCAGAGCAGGAAGCACTCAAAGCAAAAAGTAATGAAAATGGTGGCATAAATGGTCCGGAGGAAGGTGATGCATTTGACACTCCCGGTTCAACAAATCAATTCAGACAAATGGGGGACTGGTATTTTTATAATCCCGGATTGGTGAAAGGCGGTCAGATAGAATTTCAGAAGAAATGGGGAAAGAGAAAACTGGAGGATAACTGGAGAAGACAAAATAAATCGGCTGTGCTGTTTGCTGAAAATGAAAATACTGAATCTGCGGGTATCACTCCAGTTGCCGGAGATAGCATCAATGCTTCCGAAGAAGGTGATCCAATTGCTTCAGGTGAAATAACTGACACTAAGAATCCCGAATATTATCTTCGTCAGATTCCGGTGACTCCTGCCCAGCTTGAAAAATCGGATGAAATCAGGGGTGAAGCATTATTTAAAATGGCTAATATCTATCAGGATAAACTTGAGGATTATCCAATGGCTATCAACGCTTTTGCTGATTATTTTACAAGATATCCAAAGTATGAGAATGCTGCCGATGCCGTTTATTTCTCCTATTTGCTCAGGGTAAAAACTGCTGCAAATGTACAGGCTGAGGTTTTGAGAAATAAATTGATTGCTGATTATCCTGAAAATAAGTATGCGCAATTGCTGGTAAATCCTGAATATCTGAATGTTAAAAAACAAATGTTTGTAGAACAGGATTCGGTTTACTCAAGAGCATATATCGCTTTCAATAAAAATGATTTTAACGAGTTGAATCAGTTAGCGACTTATATGGAAACAAAGTATCCATTGAGTCCGCTGATGCCACGATTTAAATTTCTGAAGGCTCTTTCGGTTGGAAGAACCTCGACCCGGGATGAGTTTGAAAAAGAACTTACATCGATAGTCGACAATTATCCTGAAAGTGAGGTTACCAGTATTTCCAAAGATATGCTTGCCTTAATCAAGCAGGGACGTGAAAATCAGGCCGGAACAACGCATGGATCAATCCTGAGCAGGAGGGAAGAAATGAATATTCAGGAAAATGACTCAACTGTTGCTGGTTTGTCGTTTTCTCCGGATGATGGTCCGTACCGTTTGGTTTTACTGGGAGGCAGTGATGAAAAAGCATTGTATCCCCTGCAGTTTAAATTGGCAGTCTACAATTTTTCAAAATTTCTGCTGAAGGATTTTGAAATGAATATAGCGTCTTTAGGAAAATCAGGGATGGCACTGTCGGTCTTAACCTTTGAAAACAGGGAGGAAGCGCAATGGTATCTCAATACAATTAAAGAGGAAAAGGATATTCAGCAATTGATAAAAGAATTGAACGTATCGGAAATGTTTATCTCCGAGTTTAACTATTCATTGTTAAAGTCAGGGTTTAGTTTAGATGAATACCTGCTTTTTGCAACGGAAAACAATCATGTAAAAAAATAATAATATGAAGAAGGACAGGATTTTATGGACAGATGATGAGATTGACTTGCTCAAGGTTTATGTGCTTTTTCTGGAAGAAAAGGGCTACGAAGTGGTTACCGCTACCAATGGCAAGGATGCCATAGAGCTTTGCAAAAAGGAGTCTTTTGATATTATCTTTTTAGATGAAAATATGCCCGGCCTGAGTGGATTGGAAACTTTGGCGCAAATCAAGGAAATTGACCCCAATGTGCCCATGGTGATGATAACCAAAAGTGAGGAGGAGGATATCATGAATATGGCTATTGGAAGTAAAATATCTGATTATCTTACCAAACCGGTTAATCCGAGTCAGATTCTGATGACACTCAAAAAGAATATTCACAAAAAGGAAATTCAGACAGAACATACCGAGTCGACTTATCGGTCCGAGTTTGGAAGGATTGGGATGCAGATTAATGATTC
>JBILFS010000434.1:0-2552 GCA_044351455.1 Paludibacter sp.
TGAAGCCACGATAACAAGTCCTTTTTCAAGATTGGCAATTTCGAGATTACCCACATTTTCAATAGCAACAAGCACGTCGCTCATTGGTCTGCCAAGGCGACTAATTCCCTTCTCAACCATTCTGGCAGTTGGGTTATTGGTATCCTGACAAAGTTTTCTGGCCGCATCAATTTTACCATCATAGATATAGTCCCTGATTCTGTTCATAAATGACTTATCTTCTTCCAGTGCCTGTTTCAGCGTTATCAATCTTTCGATAAACATATAAACGGCAACGGCAAAAAGAATTAAAAGCACAATCATAATTGGACCACCATAAACAGCCATAGTCCAGAGATTCATTTCCTGTTGAGCAACCGGTTGTGCGAGGTCGGTCTGAAGAAGGATAAAATTTAAATTATTCATATCATTTAATTAAGCATTTTTTATAATTATCAATTGTTTGTTCTAACCCAAAATACAAGGCATCGGAGATGAGCGCATGTCCGATTGACACCTCCATAATCCATGGAATTTTTTCAATAAAATAAGCAAGATTTTCCAGACTTAAATCATGTCCGGCATTGATTTCAAGTTTCAAATCGCGTGCCAGCAATGCAGCTTCATAAAATGGCAAAACAGCTTTTTCTTTATCTGCCGGATACATAGAAGCATATGGTTCGGTATAAAGTTCAATTCTGTTGGTACCTGTAGTTGCTGCAGCCCTGATATTTTCCGGATTTGTATCCACAAAAATGGAAACACGAATCCCTTCCTTTTGATAAACTTTAACAATATCCCTCAAAAAATTCTGATTTTTTACCGTATCCCAACCAGCATTTGATGTCAATGCTCCCGGAGGATCAGGCACCAGTGTCACCTGATGAGGTTTAATCTCCAGAACAAGTTCAGTAAATGAGTCGGAAGGATAACCTTCAATATTAAATTCTGTCGTAAGAATCGGTTTCAAATCTCTGACATCCTGATAGCGGATATGTCTTTCATCAGGACGGGGATGAACTGTTATGCCATCTGCACCAAACCTTTCACAATCGAGTGCGACATTACAAACATCCGGGACATTTCCACCTCTGGAATTTCTGATGGTTGCAACTTTATTTATATTTACACTAAGTTTCGTCATTGAATCAAAAATATTTGGAAAATCGACAGATTAGTATTTCCTTTGCAAAGAATTAAAATGCAAATGTAATCAAAAAAAACAAAAGTCTGACATGACAATTGCCATATTCAGTAGTTCATTTCGTCCAAAATTAATCAATATTATTCAACCAATCTTTGATTATTTAAAAAAACATAAAGTTGACATCCTGCTTGAAAAAGCACTGTTTGAATATCTTCAGGAAGAAAGTGTTGATTGTTCAGGCATGAAACATGTTGATAAAACGGATGATTTTCATGCCGACCTTGCATTGAGTATTGGTGGTGATGGCACTTTTTTACACACTGCAGCTTTTATTGGCGACAAAAATATTCCTGTTTTAGGAATCAACACCGGGAGATTGGGATTTTTAGCTGATGTGCCCGGCACTGACATCCTCATGGCTATGGAAGCAATCATTCAGAATCAGTTATTTTTTGATGAACGAACACTCTTAACAGTAACATGTTCTGATAACAGGTCAATTGAATTACCCAATGTGCTGAACGACATTTCAGTATTGAAGCAGGACAGTTCATCTATGATAAGCATAAACACCTGGTTGAACGGAGAAGCCGTAAACACCTATCATGCTGACGGATTGATCATTTCAACACCAACCGGTTCTACAGCCTATTCGATGAGTGCAGGTGGTCCGTTGATGGTGCCTCAATCTGCCAATATCATTTTATCTCCGGTAGCATCACACAGTCTGACGGTCAGACCACTTGTAATTCCCGATGACTGGGTAATAGATTTAGAAATTATATCCAGAAGTGGTTCATATCAGGTTTCGTTGGATGGCAGAAGCATGGTACTTGAAGATTCTGTCCGGTTAAAAATCAGCAAAGCACCATACAAAGTACTCATTGCAAGGCAGATGAATCACACATTTTTCAAAACACTCAAAAACAAACTGATGTGGGGAATAGACAAGAGAAACTGATTTTACCAACACAGGCTGGTCCGATAGGAGTATTTGATTCAGGTTATGGGGGATTAACCATACTGAATGAAATCAGGAAGCAATTACCGGAATATGATTATATCTATTTGGGAGATAATGCACGAACACCCTACGGCACCAGATCCTTTGATGTAGTATATCAATACACGCTTGAATGTGTAACCAGACTATTTTCTATGGGCTGTCATTTGGTTATATTAGCCTGTAATACAGCCTCTGCAAAAGCTCTGAGAACCATACAACAACAAGATCTTCCCTTATTAGATTCCGGGAGAAGAGTTTTGGGAGTTATCAGACCGACTGTTGAAGTTTTGGAAAATTATTCATCGACCAAACATGTGGGCATACTGGCAACAGAAGGTACCGTTCAATCCGAGTCCTATCCTATTGAAATTAAAAAGATTAACCCCTCAATAGTAGTATTTTCCGAGGCTTGTCCGATGT
>JBILFS010000435.1:0-2543 GCA_044351455.1 Paludibacter sp.
GTTTTCATCCCTGATAACCGAAGTTGAAAAAATATCAACCTGAAAATCTATATTTTCTTTTTTCAACCATTTGGCATAACTGGTTACAAAGATGCTGTTGCCATCACCAACAAGTAGAATCCGGATTTTCGCCATACTATTTATCTCTCAGATAGTTATCCCAGTCGCCAATATCCTTCCACGATTTTTCACTTACCGGAAATACCCCGGCGCGACCTTTTCTTTGCAATACTTTTTCAATCAAATCGGTAATATGAAAGAATTCATTTTCCGGAATTTCATCCAGCAGATGTGGTTCAAGAATGTACATCCCGCTGTTAATTTTATAACTGATTTCGGGTTTTTCGGTCAGATTTAACAGAGAGCCGTTTTCAGCAGTTTCAATGGTACCATAGGGTATTGAATAATGTTTCATTACGGCAACCAATGTAATTTCATTCTTGTTTTCCAGGTGATAATCAAGTATTTCCGAATAATCCTGTTCGATGAGAATATCACAATTGCTCACAAAGAATCTTTCGTTGATTTTTCCTTTCAGCAGAGACAGACTTCCTGCTGTACCCGATGGTTTTTCTTCTTTGAAATATTCAATTTGATATGGTAATGCCTGATTTTTCAGATAAAACTCAATGAGATCTGCTTTAAAATTCACCGACATATAGAAGTGATTACAACCATGCTTTGAAAATCGTTCGAAGATATGTTCAACGATTGTTCTTTCATCAATGGGAATTAATGGTTTTGGAAGCACATTGGTAATGGGTTTCAGGCGTGAACCAATGCCACCGGCCATGATGATTACCGGCAGATTAAATTGTTTGGCAGGTTCGGGTTTTACACTTGCAAATAAATCTTCCCAAAAATATACCTGAATGATGTTCTGTTTGTCATCCACTACCGGACATAATTCCATCCTGAAATCAATCATCATTTGTCGGATCGACTCATAACTATCCTCCGGTTTTCCAATGCGAATATTGACTCGCATAACCTCGTGAACCGGCGTATTTAATTCCTTGTTTTGGATGATGGCTCTTTGAATATCACCGATACTGATTAATCCTCCGAATTTATCATCATTTAAAACCAACAACAATTTTTTGTCAAGAAAATCCATCTTTTTCATGGCATCCAACAGGCTTGCATTGGTGTCTATCGTTCTGTTTCTTAACATGTTATTATATTTTGATGAAAAGTCCTCTTCTTTCAATATTTTTATGCACTTTCATGGAAGATGCCACAATCACATCATCATGGATGCTTACATTATTATTTACTACTGCATTGCTGCCTATGAAACAGCGACTTCCAACATTCACCTGTCCGTTTAAGATTGCTGAGGTTGAAATGTGACAGAAATCTCCGGTAATCGTTTCATGTTCAAGCAACGACATCGAATTGATGATATTGCACACACCGGTTTTAGCACAGGCATTCACAACGGCATGATGCATCACAATGGTGCCTTCACCCAAAACAGCATGTTTGCTTACATAAGCTGTAGGACTTACAATCACAGGAATTTTCGCATGCAGAGATTTCAGCATCTCATATAATATGATTCTGATTTTGGGTGAACGAATTTGTCCCACTGTAATAAGAAAACTGCATCCCTGCTCATGCAAACGACCAATTTCATCATCGTTACCCAAAACAGGATAACCCAAAACGGTAGATCCAACAGGTTCGTTTTTATCCAGAATACCTGCAATTTCGTACAAACCTGTTGATTCAATTATATCAATACAGGAAATACAATGTCCCCCTCCGCCTAATAATACAATTTTTTCCATTTGTTGATTGTTAAATGGCAAATTTAAGTAGTAAATATTTATACTTTAACCAACTCCTCAGCAATTCTCACCGCCGCATTTCCTCCACCGTACAAATCTACTGAAAAATCCGATTGCTTGTTGCAAAAATATTCAAATGCCTGTTTCAGTTTTGTATTATCCGAACCGGCAAGGATATTGAAATTGTGATTCACCAATTCCACCCATTCCGTTTGTTCCCGCAGTGTAATACAATGCTTTCTGAAGAAAAATGCTTCTTTCTGAACTCCTCCGCTATCGGTAATAACCATGCTGCAATGCTTCAAAAGCATAATCATATCAAAATATCCTACGGGGTCAATAATTTTAAAATCAACCTGCAAACCGGCGTTTTTTAAAATTTGCTTTGTTCTCGGATGAAGTGGTACAACAACCGGAACTGATTGATTAATCTCATTCAGTCCTGAAATAATGCTTGATAAAACTGCCTGATTATCTGTATTTTCCTGGCGATGTATAGTGGCAAGTACAAACTCCGGTGTGTTTATTTTTTCAAGGATGTTTGATTTCTCAGCAGCTTTTTCTGCATAAAAAATCGCGGCATCCTGCATCACATCACCGTTTCGAATGATTTTAACCGCACCATTTACCAAACCTTCATTTTGTAAATTCTGAACGGCGGTTTCCGTCGGACAAAACAAGATATTTGAAATTCTGTCAGTCACAATTCTGTTAATTTCCTCAGGCATGGCCATGTTAAACGACCTCAAA
>JBILFS010000436.1:0-2538 GCA_044351455.1 Paludibacter sp.
CTGTTGAATTTGTTGAGAATATACTGATTGAAAATTATTGATGTACCAGTCGGCCACTTCCGGAACTGGTAACATCAATTACTGGGCGACCTGAATAATAGATTTTTCCGCTACCATAAATCGCCGCCTGCACATCATTTGAAAAAACCATAACACAATTTGAATTATGTTGCAAACATAACACTTCTTCTTCCTGCAAAAAAGAAATAATCCATGAATGACAGATTTCGGGTGATGAACTATTTTACGAACCCGAGCGCAACTTATCGGGGCAGCGTACCAAAAAGTTTTTTAATATTACGATGAAACTTATGCACACCCGTAGGCTTGGTAAACATAAAAATACAATGGTGATGTATTAAATTTACCTTGTTTTGCTGAGCCAGTTTTATCGCAGCAGTTGTTTCAGATTTCTGCTGAATCCAGATATTGTTAATGCCTTTCTCAATCGCCTGATTTACTACAGATTCAGTTTCAATTGCCGGAGTGAGTACCAGCAAATGCTTTACATCCTCCGGAAGATCCGAAATTGCCCTTACTTTATGAGCTGTAATTTCGCTGTTGTCGAAGTTTGGATTTACAAACCACAGTTTGTAATTAAGAGCAGCAAGATGTTTGGCGACATCAGCACTAAAGCTTTTCTCGTTGCGTGAAGCTCCCGCAATTGCCATGTTTGCACTTGAAACAAAGTCTTTAATTTGCTGTTGAGTAATGAGTTGCATAATTAAAATGTATTTGGGAATGAATGATTACACAAAAGTATAAAAACATCTGTAATTCAAACAATTGAATAATCAGACATAGATTGATAAATTATTTTTGTCAGTATTTTGTCTCTACTGATATATTGGTCATAAAACCAAATCCCTGCAATAACCAACAACATAGCAATCATTCCGGCCACTCCGGTCATTCCCACCAATAAATCATTTCCGCCAGTCACAGGAATAATTGAAATGGTAACTGTGGCATTCATAGTTCCATGCAGAATGGCAGCAGCAATAACCGATTTCGCTTTGATGGTAAAATACATTACTATGGGTGTGATAATAATACATAAAACAACCATCATAAAGACACCAAAATATGGATGTTGCGGGTAATTATGTCCCATCAAAATGAGCGGAGCATGCCAGATTCCCCAAATAGCGCCAATCAGAATTGATGCTTTGGCAAAACTCATATTCCGGAATTGATATAGCAAAAATCCCCTCCATCCTAATTCTTCGCCAAAAGCAGCTAAACCATTGATTGTGATACCGGCAAAGAGTCCACCTGCTAAAATGAGCCAAACCGGACTTACAGGAAGTGCTGCAATTTGCGTTTTCATTTGTTCTACCTGCTCGGGCGATGTCATGGAAGCGAATCGCTCGGCAAGTCCTGTCATTTCGGGATTGTAAGCAACTCCCGGAAACAACAAGCTGATACCTAACGCACCAAAAGTAATTAATGGCATAATGAGCCAGGCTGCAAAAAACCATGTATTGATTTTGAATGAAATTTGCAGATCGGAACGGAGTTTTTCTTTGAAAATCAGTTTTTTGACAATAATAACCGAAATCATTGGCACAAACATGTAAATTGCGCCCATAATGGTATAACTTATATTGCCAACAGTTTCGCCCGTTATTAATTTGTACGCACCGGCAATAGAAAAACTGATGATAAAAGTCAACAGTAGAAATAGGGTGGTTTGATTGAATCGTTTCATATTGAAATTTCTATAATGTTTTAATCAACTGTTATTTCGATACAAAGTTATTCTATTTTTCTCATTTTGATGAAAAAGTTTTCATTGAATGACGGATTTTTGTCCTTGAATCAGGGCAAAATAATATCAGGTTAAATAATTAAATAAACAGTTGCTGTCTTTCAGAAAAGTTTCTATCTTTACAGCACTAAAACAATTGGATGTTTAATTTAATTTCTGATTTGGCAAAGTAAATAATCAGTGTTGCTTTTTTCTACAATGATTATCCCCTCGGTTTCTCAGGCATATTCTTGTCTGAGGTTTTCATCATATCTTTTTTAACAATAATTAAGTTGAAGTTATGTACATTTTTGCAAAGCTTTAACTTATAAAACTTTACTACAATGAGTAACGAAAATAATAACATTCACGATTTTGATTTTAATTTAATCTGCGAATATTTTTCTCTTATCGAACGTCAGGGGCCCGGAAGCCGCGAAATGACCCTGAAAGCTCTGAGTTTTATTGACAACCTGACTGAACAATCCGTAATTGCCGATTTGGGCTGTGGCACAGGTGGGCAAACCATGACGCTTGCTCAACACACCGAAGGAAAGATAACCGGACTGGATTTGTTTCCCGCTTTTATCGACCGCTTCAACAAAAATGCGAACATGTTGAATTTGCAACACAGGGTAAATGGCATTGTTGGATCAATGGACGAACTTCCATTTGAACCCGAATCCTTAGACCTTATTTGGTCCGAAGGTGCAATCTACAATATTGGCTTTGAAAGTGGAGTAACTGAGTGGCGCAACTACCTGAAAAAAGGTGGATATATTGCCGTA
>JBILFS010000437.1:0-2534 GCA_044351455.1 Paludibacter sp.
TCTTTATGAAGTTTCTTCTTTTCATAGGATCATTATTTTAGCACAACTGATATTCAGCCATATTCATCAAATATTTATATAAATTCTGAAGTCGGGACTGAACGATAGTTTTGTTAGATGAATTTGCCGGATTCGCCAGATAGTTATTCCATGCTGTTGTCCAGTAACTGTCAGAATCCTGTCCCGACAACAGAAAATTTACTTTCAGATATAACTTTACTGCATCACTTAACGGATATTGAAGTAAAATATTTTCTACCTGATTGATGAGATTAACAGGATCGGAAGCATTCTGCAATGATTCAGTAAACTGTAAAACATTGATAACAATTTTTTTACTGTTTTTGGTAAATCCCGATCCAATCAGTGTGTCGGAAAACAGATTTCTATCAGGGAGTGAATTTGAATTTATCCACAACTGATGAAACTGAGGCACCTGATAATAGGCCGGCCATCCTGCTACTGATGGAGGATTCCCTAACTCCTGTCCCATTTCTAATGAAGTGGTTGTTAAGACCCTCCACAGATTATAAGTAGCCACATAATCGGTAGTTGGATCAGGAAAAACAACCTGAAATTCACGAACCATTCCGGCGAGGAAATCGAGCGGACTCTTGATCATACATCCTTTCAGCAGCGGATCGTAAAAATGAGCACTTTTAAAAAGAGCCTTCAGTACGGGTTTCAATTCATAATTGTTATTTCGGAATATCTCAGCCAAAGGTTCAATAACCTTATTTTCAATCACTTCATCAATCTCGTAATACACAAAGAAACGGTATAATTTTCTACAGATGAAAAGCGATAGTTCCTTTTGGGCAAAAAGCATTTCGATTAACTCATCCAGTTCTGTTTCCCCTGCTGTTCCGGTTTTTCCCTGAATGATTTTATTATTATAAAACGCTGAAAATTGCTTGTTGCCGGTATCATGCCTCGTGGAAACAAACTTATATTCCATGGTGGAGGTATTGATATCATAGCCTGTCAACACCTTAGCCGCAGCCTGTACATCCGACTCGGTATAAAAAGAAGCAGGACCTTTCCCGATGGCAAAAAGTTCCTGAAGCTCCCTGGCATAATTCTCATTGGGTGCACCAACTGTGTTTTTATTGCCATTCAGATATACCAGCATGGCGGGATTCAGGGTTATCTCCCGAATAAAAGTTTTGAAATTTCCCGTGGCATGTTTTCTCAGCAATTGATTATACCGGTAAGAGTATCTGGGGTCAATGCCATCGGCCTCCGTTACAAAATGATTGTGCCAGCACAAAACCATTTTTTCGGCGATTGATCTTGTTTGATTGATCATCAGTCCTGCCCACCAGGCATGCAATGAATTCCTTCTGTTAGAGTTTATCGTTCCGGATGTTCCGGGAGGCGCATTAACCCAGGTTACACCGGCTGCAACATCCGGATCGGGAACACTTACTGTTGCGTAATTATTCACCGGAGGTAAGGGAACCGGCACAACTGCATCAATCAAGGCATCAACAGACTGGCTCATTGTCAGTTGATTAAAATGATTGACATCAGCTACTGTTGCCCCAAACATTGTCATTTTGAGCAAATGTGTAACCTGTTCGGTTTCCCAGACTCCCGCATATGGTTCAAGTCCCGTTGCAGGTTTCTGAATCTTTGATTTTACGGTAGCTTTTCGCTTATCAGACAGCGATTGAAAGAAGTTTCGTCTGTTCATGGCACGGGCAGAAATTATTCAGGATTGAATATAAAAAGGAACAAATATAGGTGAAATATTAATTACCTGTATACCTTTTTTTTATAATTGAGATTAAAAGATAAATGTAATCAAATCAATAAATCAATTCGTCACCTGATAATTAGCATTTTGACCCTTAAATATTTACATAAATCAGTCTAATATTGCAAAATAATTAATACCCAAATTTGTAATGAAAGCAATTTACTTGTTTTTTATTTATTCTCTCCTGATTTTCAATCTGTTTTCACAAATAAAAATCAAAGAATCCGGTGGTTGGTTAGAAACTGCTTATGCTACCTGGTTGCCAGTAGAAAATGCTACATCCTATGAGGTGTACTATTCAGGTGAAGGAATCGAAAACAAGAAAATTGATGATCCGCTGATCAGAAGCTACGGATCTTATCTCAGAGCTGATATTCCGGGTTTGAAAGCCGGCACCTACACCATCAAAATTGTTCCGGTTATTCAGCAGACCGCAAATCCTGCACTGGAATCTTCTACTGAGCCGCTGCAGGTGAAAGCGCACAATCGTGAGGGTTTTGCTTTTATCAATGGTGTGTTAATTATCCGTTTAAAAATCATATCTTTGCTTTCAGACATTACCAATAAAAGCAAAGATATGTTTCCGGTCATAAGTAATATTTTCCACCCCGAACGTTTTCAGGGTATCCTCAAAAGAAAACAATACTTCGAGGGGTGGTATTTTAAAATCATTCAGGAAGAAAAACGCATTGCGATGGCGGTCATACCGGGTGTTGCCATGGATAAGGATGGTCGCAAACATGCTTTTATCCAGGTGCTGGACGGGTTGACT
>JBILFS010000439.1:0-2528 GCA_044351455.1 Paludibacter sp.
TCGTTACCTTTCAAAGATGCAGGAAAGATAGGTGCACCAGATTTGGCAGCTATTAATTGGTTTCGGGTTTATCATGTCAAAACTGGCACTATAAATACAAAAATTGATCAAATTAAAATTGTAGATGATTCGGATCCTAATGCAGTGAGAACATTAATTCAAAATGGGGTTTCTATTTATCAAAACACTCTGAATAAGAATGCATTAACGATAACAGGAAGTGCTATAATGAGTAATATTCAGGTAAATATCACAAATCTTCAGGGACAATCATTATATCAAAACAGATTTCAAAATACGAATTCTATTGATATTAATACTGCTGGCTTTTCTGGCGTAAAAGTTCTTATTGTTGCAGTAAAATCTGCTGATTTTCATCATACTCAAAAAATTATTCTTCAATAAACTAATCCATAATACACAAAAAAATGAATAGGAAATTTCAATTCACATTGATATTGCTGCTTTTAAGCTTTAGTTATATTTCAGCAAAGAAACATGCTGAAACGAGTAAATACATGTCCTACAAAGGCATAGTCATGGCCGGTTATCAGGGTTGGTTTAAAGTGAATAAAGACAGCGTTATTTATCCCGACGAAAAAAACATCCGCTTAGACATGTGGCCGGATATGAGCGAGTATAAAAAAACATACCCTACAGGCTTAAAATTAGCTGATGGTTCCACAGCCCGTTTTTTTAATTCGGCTGATGTCAGTACTGTGGACTTGCATTTCAAGTGGATGCAAGAGTATGGCGTGGATGGTGTTTTTATGCAGCGGTTTTTCAACATGACGAGACCTGCAGGGGCAAGAAACACCACTACTGCAGTTTTAAAACCGGCTTTTGCAGCTGCTGCCAAATACCAGCGGGCCATTGCTGTGATGTACGATCTGTCGGGCCTGAAAGGAAGTGGTGAAGATTGTTCGTCCATCATCGATGACTGGAAGTATCTGGTTGATTCGTTGAAGGTTACAAATATGAATGGTGACAATACCTATTTATATCACAACGGTAAACCCTTGGTAGCCATTTGGGGCGTTGGATTTCCGGACAGACCTTATAATATCCGCAATATTGGTTTAACGCGCTTACTCGATTTTCTGAAAAACGACCCGGTTTATGGTGGATGTGCAGTGATGCTGGGTGTGCCGACCTTCTGGCGAGAATTGAACTCAGATTGTCTGCCCGATCCGTATTTGCATGAGCTTATCAAACAATCAGACATTGTTTTGCCCTGGACAGTACAGCGTTTTACACCGCTTTTACACAACGATATGGATCGTTATCGTGACCTTGTTTTAGAAGATATTAAATGGTGTGCTGAAAACAAAATTGATTATGCACCTTGCGTTTGTCCGGGATTTAGCTGGCATAATCTGAGTCGTTTTGAATTTCCGGATGATATCAAACCGGTTGGTTCTATTCCGCGTATGGGGGGTAAGTTTTATTGGCAGCAAATCGCCACAGCTATCAATGCCGGCGGGTCCATGCTTTATGTTGCCATGTTCGATGAAGTGAACGAAGGTACAGCCATTTTTAAATGCACGGATAATCCTCCGGTAAGTAAAATAGCTAAATTTGTGGGTATGGATGGAAAACCTTCGGATACTTATCTTTGGTTGACCGGCGAAGCAGCTAAAATGCTTCGAAGAGAAAAACCGCTGAGTTTGAAGATGCCAGTGCGATAAAATTCATATAGAAGATACCATTTTAAGAGATTTTTAATTGTTAAATTACCGAGTTATGTGCTGACTGAACCGGCAATTTTATATCTTTGTAAAAATTTTTGATATGTAGGTATTTTTAATATTTTTTCTTTATGGGGGTTTTTTCTTTATTCCGGCGCTTATCTGTGCTCCTTGTATTGTTTTTATTGCCTGTTGCAGTGTTAGCAAATGTTCCTGATGACGATAACGAACTGCATGAACTCACCGTATACGTAATTCCTACAATGCATTCGCTCGACTGGTCTTCGCCGTCCTCGTTATACAAAACCATGTTGAAGTGTTACACGAAAACTTTCTTTTTAGCCGATAACTATATGCTTGGGCATCTCGGGGTGCGCCTAAACACTCCCCTTCTCGAAAAACCAATGTTGGTTGCCATGACATCAGGAGAAAAATATGAGAAGCTAAATCTTGTTCTGAAAGAGAGAATTGGTTTCGGAATACTTGGTGCTTTTTGGAAAGGCAGACTGGAACCGGAGCAAGAACTGAATCACATGCTGAAGGTATATGCCAAAAGGAATAAACTTGCTTTCCTGAAATACCGATTGAATGAAGCCGGCATGAAACGTATTCTTGCCTTTATAAATCAATATGCCGCCAAACCGAACGGAGTTTACTCTCCATCATCATTTTATGGTGGTACTTTGTGGCCCTTGTATCACAACGAAGGCTCCGGTTGCTCCAATTTCGGGATTGCCATGCTCGAACTCGCAGGTCTTATGAACGAGCAGGTAAAAAACTGGGAAATAAGATGTAAAGTTCCCATGGAAATTATCGGGGGAATTTACAATAATGACAAAA
>JBILFS010000438.1:0-2528 GCA_044351455.1 Paludibacter sp.
AGCCGACTCAAAATGGAATAAAGAGCTCGCTCGTGTTGAAATTGAAACCAAAAACGAATCGGATAAACGGATTTTTTATACCGCACTTTTTCATGCCTTAATTCACCCTTCGCTTTTCAATGATCACAATGGTGATTATCAGGGAGCTGATAACAAAGTGTACAACAAACCCGGTTTCCAAAATTATTCCGTTTTTTCGACATGGGATACCTACCGTGCTGCACATAGCCTTTATACAATTTTTGCACCTGAAAGAGTCGATGATTTTGTAAACAGCATGTTGGCTATCAATGACCAGCAAGGTTTTATGCCTATCTGGCATCTGAAGGGTTACGAAACAGAATGTATGACCGGAATTTCGAGTCTGCAAATTGTAGCTGAAGCATATCTGAAAGGATTTAAAGGCTTTGACGCAGAACGCGCCTATCAGGCTCTCCGAAATACAGCCATGTCGGATTTACGTGGACTTAACTATTTGAGAGAATGCAAAGTAATTCCATTGGATGCAAAAATTATGAAAGCCATTCCTTCGGATGCTTCCTCTATACGAACAGTAGCTCAGGGAATGGAATTATCTATCTCCGATGGCAGTATTGCCTTAATGGCCAAGGCTTTGGGTAAAAAAGAAGACTATAAATATTTCAGCAAACGCGCCAAAAACTACCAACTTTTTTATGATAAATCAGTTGGATTTTTCAGAGGTATAAAAGAAGATGGTACCAGGAGTGAACTTTTTGACCCTATCAAAACTACAAAACCCTGGGCGGCTGACTATGCCGAAGGTAATGCCTGGCAGTATTTGTGGTTAGCTCCACAAGATGCCCCGGGATTAATGAAGTTTTTGGGCGGTAAAGATGTTTTTAATGCACGATTAGATAGCTTTTTTAGCATTAAAACGCCCGCTGATACAAAAGTACTTTCGGATATAACCGGAATTATTGGTCAGTATGCTCATGGCAACGAACCAAGTCATCACATTGCTTATTTGTATTCCTATTCCGGTCAGCAATGGAAGACGGCTGAGAAAGTACGTTACATTTTAAAAGAGTTTTACCATGATGATCCTGACGGTGTGATTGGAAACGAAGATTGTGGACAGATGTCTGCCTGGTATATTTTTTCAGCCCTCGGCTTTTATCCGGTTTTCCCTGCATCGGGCGATTATATATTTGGCAGCCCATTGTTCGATAAAGCTTCTATCAATTTGGCTGGTGGAAAGAAATTTACCGTCGAAACTGTAAATAACAGTTCTGAAAATATTTATATTCAGAAAGTGGAACGTAACGGAAAACCCTATTCTAAATTATCTTTTTCGCACGCTGACCTGATGCGTGGTGGAACACTAAAATTCTATATGGGTGCCAAACCAAATTATGATTTTGGATTAAAAAGCGGAAAGCAGAATTGAGATATGAAATTCAATTACATTTTGTACTTTTGAAAGAAAAAAATATGGAACGAAAAGTAATAGTTTTTGGTGCATCGGGTAATACCGGTATTGAAATTTGCAAGCAACTTAGCGATGTTAGAATTCTACATTCAGCCTTTGTCAGAAAGGGTTCAGAAGTAAAGATAAAATCACAAAACACTGAATTTATTTTCGGGGATGTGCTTGAAATCAGCGATGTTGAGAAGGCATTTTCAACGAAAGATTTTACTGATGTAGTAATCGCTTTGGGAAGCAAAGACCTAAAAGCATTGAATATTCGTTTTAACGGCACCAAAAACATCATAGATGTATTGAATCAGCTGTCAATGAAGTGTAGTATCCATGTTATTAGCGCATTAGGGGTTAACGAAAGCTGGAGTCAATTAAACCGGTTGAATAAGCTCTTTTGCAAGCTGTTGATTAACAGCACAATGAAAGATCACGGACTTCAGGAAGATGCTGTAGTAAATAGTTCTCAGAAGTTTCATATCATACGACCGGTAGGTTTGCGGGATGGAGAAGCAACTAATAAAATAACTATTCAGGCTGAAGGATTTTTGCCTCACAATGATATCCTCAGAGCTGATGTTGCAAAATACTTAGTTGATAGTATGATTGCTGATAAAACAGGATTTAGCTCGATATGTAAGGCGTAAGTAACAGCTATAAAAATTTTAAAATTTACCACCATGGACGGATTATCAATTGCAATTCTCGCTTTTATATTTCTGGAATCGTTGAATGTAATTATTCTTTACAAGTTCCCCAATACCAAAAGAGGGAACGGAGTCGGTGTTTTTGATGCTTATGAAAAGTCGAAATGCGACCCTGAAGTACATGCATTTATCAAGTATCTAATCAATTGGATTGCAGGTACCAAGCTCATTTTCATCCTGTTGCTTGTTGTTGTAATTCTGACAGGAAGTGTTATAACCAAAATTTTTAGTTTGGTTGCGCTTATTTTTTCTATCTCTACTTTTTTCTGGAAATTATATCCTGTAATTAAAAAAATCGACGAAAGCGGTCATGTTTCGCCTCAGGGATATTCCAAGACCCTGGGTACCATGATTGCATTCTTTCTTGGATTTTTCATAACTGC
>JBILFS010000440.1:0-2520 GCA_044351455.1 Paludibacter sp.
CGGACTTGCAGAATACTTCAAAAGAAATGCAGATAAATATGTCTGGGATAAACCTCATTACAAAGGAAGAGTGATTCATTGCAAGGATGAAAAAATCATGAAGGCTGCTAAAGAAATTCTTGCGACACAGGCTAAAGACTCTATCGATAAAAAACTTAAAATGTTAAATGATAGTATTGTCAGAGTAAAAACCGATAAAGGCCTGTTTGTTAAGTGTGATAACAAAATTATTGATAAAGAAATTTTCGGAGTTACCAGTGCGTTACAGAAAGACAATGATTATCCATACTACTTTGTTGATGGAAAATTACTTGGGTTAAAACCTGAAGAATATTTGGATGTAAGAGGATTGGTAACTGCTGATTATCAGGAATATCTTGAAAAAGAATGGATTCAGAAACTCAGATCGAAATTTGCAGTAAAGATTGATCAGAAAGTGCTGAGTACTGTCAAAAAGAATTAATATGTTTCAGAAGGGGTTTCTTATTGCTTGTTTGATACTTGCTTTCTTGTCATGTGATAAGAAAAGCCCTGATAGTACCCGTCAACCATTACTCGAGGTAGAGGGAAAATTCCTTTACCTCGATCAGGTTGAAGCTGTTTTACCCCCCGGTGTAAGCGCTAAAGATAGTACCCGTTTTGCTGATTCTTATATTAAAAAATGGATTACTGATGTCCTCATGTATGAAAATGCAAAAAGGAATGTAACAGATAAAGATGAAATTGAACGACTTCTGGAAGATTATAGAAAATCACTTACAATTCATCAGTATCAGCAGAAATTAATAAGACAAAGATTACCAAATACAATTACTGAGGAAGAACTTCAAAAGTTTTACGAAGAGTATAAATCTGAGTTTATTTTGCGTGAGAATATTATTCGGGGAATTTTACTTGTATTGCCTAAAGGATCACCAAAAATTGACAATGTAAGATCCTGGGTAAAATCAGGTAAAACCAAAGATCTCGAACAGATTGAGAAATACAGTATTCAGCATGCGTTGAGTTATGATTATTTCGGGGAAACCTGGACGCCACTGAATGTTGTATTGAAGAAAATGCCTGTACAAATTGAAGATCCGGCTTCCTTTGCCAGTTCTAACCGGTTTTTTGAAACTTCAGATAGTCTGACCATTTACATGTTAAAAGTAAATCAGGCTAAAAGAGTTGGTGAAGCTGAACCTTTGGAAACTGCGAAGGAAAAAATTATCAGCATAATTATGAATCAGAAAAGATCCGACTTAATATCTGATTTTGAAAGTGAATTATACAAGGATGCAATTGATAATGAGACCGTTACATTTTTCAATAAAAAATGAACAAAATAAATCCATTTTAGGATATTAACTATATGAATAAATTATTATACATTTTTCTACTGACTTTATCCCTTCAGGGAATGGCACAAACCAATATTATTGATGAAGTAATCTGGATTGTTGGTGACGAGGCCATACTCAGATCTGAAGTTGAAGAACAGAAAATTCGTGCTCAATACGAGGGAATGAAATTTCAGGGAGATCCTTATTGTGCAATCCCTGAACAAATTGCGATACAAAAACTTTATTTGCACCAGGCGCAACTTGATAGTATCGAAGTCAATGAGAGTACTGTCATGAACAATGTTGAGATGAGAATGAATTATTTCATTTCTCAAATCGGCTCAAAAGAAAAAATGGAGGAATATTTTGGAAAAAATATCGTTTCAATCAGAGAGGAACAACGTGAAGTAGTGCGCGACCAAATGATTATTCAGCAAATGCAGGAAAAACTGGTTGAGAATATTAAGTCAACACCTGCTGATGTAAGAAGATATTTTAACGGCTTGCATCAGGATAGTATTCCTACTGTTCCTGCACAGGTTGAATTGCAAATTATTAGTTTTGAACCTCCTGTGCCAAGAGAGGAAATTGATGACATCAAAGACAAGCTTCGTCAATATACTGAAAGGATAAACAATGGAACAACTGATTTTTCTGTGTTGGCCAGACTTTATTCAGAAGATACTGAAAGTGCTAAAAAGGGAGGTGAAATGCCTTTCATGGGAAAAGGAGA
Organism: Paludibacter sp.; assembly: GCA_044351455.1. Taxonomy (GTDB): domain Bacteria; phylum Bacteroidota; class Bacteroidia; order Bacteroidales; family Paludibacteraceae; genus Paludibacter. The sequence goes on from JBILFS010000440.1 coordinate 2,056, forward strand.
GTTGGTTCCTGAATTTGCAAATGTAGCTTTTAATTTAACTGACCCCAAAAAGGTTTCCAGGGTTGTTCAAACTGAATTTGGATTTCACATCATACAGTTAATTGAAAAAAGAGGTGACAGGATTAAATGCCGTCATATCTTGTTACGTCCGAAAGCTTCTTTGGAAGATAAAAACAAGGCAATCCTAAAACTGGATTCAATTACTGAACAAATCAGAACTGCTAAAATGACATTCGAACAAGGGGTAATGTATTTCTCACAGGATAAAAATACAGCGATGAGTGCTGGTTTGATGCAGAATGCCAAATCCGGAACTTCTAAGTTTGAATATCAGGATTTACCACAGGAAGTAGCCAGAATAGTTTATTCAATGAATGTTGGCGAAATCTCAAAACCTTTTGCTATGATGGACCCTGCAAAAAATAAAGAAGTTGTTGCGGTGGTTAAAGTTAAATCGAAGGTGAC
>JBILFS010000441.1:0-2519 GCA_044351455.1 Paludibacter sp.
ATGTGCTCAGAAAATACATGGAGAGCATTTTACCTGATTATGATAAGGAAAGGGTATATCCAAGTGATATGAGAAAAATTTTTAATTGGTACAATATTCTGTTGAAAGCAGAAATCACCAATTTTGTTGAACAAAACCCGGAAGAGAAAGCAGAAATAACTGAATAGATGTCTGTGAAGGTCCAGGAAATAATTACACTGATTGAAACTGTTGCTCCCTTATCTTTACAGGAAGAGTATGATAATGCAGGTTTAATCATCGGAAACGCCAATATGGATGTTACCGGTGCTTTGATTTGTCTGGATGTTAATGAACAGATTATTGAAGAAGCAATAAAATTAAACTATAACCTCATTATTTCTCATCATCCTTTGATTTTTAAGGGTTTGAAGAAAATTAATGGAAAAAATAGTACTGAAAATTGTGTTATTCTTGCCATTAGAAATAACCTTGCAATTTATGCAGCGCATACAAATCTTGATAATGTATTAGTAAATGGTGTAAATGCTGCTTTAGCCGATAAACTCCATTTAAGCAAAAGATCCGTTCTCAGACCTGCAGACAAGAAACTGATGAAAATCATTTGCTTTGTTCCTGAAATGCATGCTGCTGCTGTCAGAAATGCATTGTGTGAAGCAGGTGCAGGAAAAATTGGAAATTATGACTCCTGTAGTTATAATTCTATGGGTTATGGGACTTTCAAAGCATTAGAACATGCTAACCCTTTTGTTGGCGAAAAGAATAAAATTCATACTGAGAATGAAATCAGAATGGAATTAATTTTTCATTCTTATCAAAAAGCAAACATTATCAGGGCATTGTATAATGCGCATCCTTATGAGGAGCCGGCTTTTGATATAATCAGCCTGGAGAATACATCAGATTCCATTGGGAGTGGTTTAATGGGTGAATTTGAAAATGAAATGGAAATATCAGATTTTCTTAATTTACTTAAAACATCTTTGAATGCATCTTTATTAAGATTTTCTCCCGGAAATAGTAAACAGATCAGAAGGGTAGCCTTGTGTGGAGGTTCAGGATCATTCCTAATCCATGATGCAATTAGTGCAAAAGTTGATGCTTTTATTACCGGTGATTTAAAGTATCATGACTTTACTGAGACAAGCGGGAAAATATTATTGGTTGATCCCGGACACTTTGAAACAGAACAATTTACAAAAGACATTTTTTATGATATTATTCGAAAAAAAATGCCTAAATTTGCAGTCCGTATTTCGGAAATATGTACAAATCCTATAAAATATTGGTAAGAGATGATTACAGAAGCCAAAAATGAGAAAGAAATTACCGTAGAAGAGAAACTCTATGCATTGTATGACTTGCAAAAAGTAGTATCCAAAATTGATGAAATTAAAACCCTTCGCGGAGAATTGCCTTTAGAAGTTCAGGATCTGGAGGATGAAATTATTGGGTTAAATACTCGTATTGAACACTTCGATAGCGAAATTAACGAGTATACTTCAAAAATTGCAGCTAAAAAAATTGCAATTGAGGAATCCAGAATTAAAATCGAAAGATATCACGAACAACAAAATAATGTTAGAAATAATCGTGAACACGAAAATCTTGAAAAAGAAATTGAATATCAGACATTAGAAATCGAATTGTGTGAAAAACATATCAGAGATTTCAAAATTGCTAAGGATGCTAAAACTCAGGAAAAGAGTGTTACGCAGCTTCAATTAGATGAAAGAAAACTGGATCTTGATCAAAAGAAAGGTGAATTGGATGAAATTATTGCTGAAACTAAACAGGAAGAAGAAAAACTTCGTGAACAGGCTAAGGAAATTGAATTTAAAATCGAATCCAGACTTTTAACAGCTTTCAAAAGAATCAGAAAGAATGCCAGAAACGGCTTAGCTGTTGTATACATTAACAGAGATGCTTGCGGTGGTTGTTTTAACAAGATTCCAGCACAGAAACAACTTGATATCAGACAGCGTAAAAAAATTATTGTATGTGAATATTGCGGACGTATTCTTGTTGACCAGGAATTGGCAGAAGTTGATATTCCTCAATCAGTTTAAATTTGAAATAGAGTAGTACTCTGTTATATATATTGAAATCCGGACAAATTGTTCGGATTTTTTTTTCATGAGAATTGAATATTCCAAAAAATATTTCTGATAATTTTATTTATGTAATTCTCAGAAAAATCATTTATCTCTGTATAGACACATTTGGTAGCCTGTGGATTTGCTAATTTACAAATTGCCCCATCAGTAATACATTTGTGAAAACCTGCCACAAAATTTGTCACTTCACAGATGTAACAGAATAACAATTACTTCACATAAATACATAAAGCACGCTATTCACAAACATATACTTTATTTTTTCATAAGATTATAGTTGTAAATAAGATTGTAAAGGAGATTCGTTTACATTTATATATAGCACTCGATTACATCTCATAAGTACAATAAATTCCCATATTCATACATATAATTACTTATAAACCAAATAAATAGTAAATATATTTGAATTTTTAGTTAAAT
>JBILFS010000442.1:0-2514 GCA_044351455.1 Paludibacter sp.
CGCCAGGATGATTATTGCCGGATATGAATATGAAGGAAAGATGCCTTTTAAAAACGTATATCTGACTGGTATCGTGCGTGATAAGCTCGGTCGTAAGATGTCGAAATCATTGGGTAATTCGCCCGACCCGCTCGATTTGATTGCACATTATGGCGCCGATGCGGTACGTTTGGGCATGTTACTGACATCCCCTGCCGGAAATGATTTGCCTTATGATGATTCACTTTGTGAGCAGGGACGAAATTTCAATAACAAAATATGGAATGCTTTCCGACTTGTAAAAGGTTGGGAAGTGGCTGATATTGAACAGCCTGAGTCAGCGCGTTTAGCCATTCAATGGTTTGATGCCAAATTGAACCAGGCATTGGTTGAAATTGATGATTTATTTTCCAAATACCGTTTGTCGGAAGCATTGATGACGGCCTATAAACTGTTCTGGGATGAATTTTCGGCCTGGTATCTCGAAATGGCGAAACCGGCTTATCAGCAACCCATTGATAAAACAACATACGAAGCAACCCTGGGATTTTTCGATTCGCTTTTGAAAGTTTTACATCCGTTTATGCCCTTTATCACCGAAGAACTGTGGCAGGCAACAGAAGAAAGAAAAAGCGGAGAAAGTCTGATGGTACAGCTTCAACCATCATATGTTTCTGTGGATGAAAAACTGATTGCCGGATTTGAATACGTAAAAGAAGTGGTTGCAGGCGTGAGAACCATCAGACTACAGAAAAATATTCCAAACAAAGAAACGCTTGATTTGCAGGTAATTGGAGAATTTGATAACGCTTTCAATGAAGTTATAGCCAAACTATGTAATCTTACATCAGTTTCAGCGACCACAGAAAAAGCAGCCGGCTCAGTTTCATTCTTAGCAGGTACCACAGAATTTGTGGTTCCGATGGCTAATCTTATCAATCCGGAAGAAGAAATTGCGAAGATGGAAGCCGAAATAGTTTATTATCAGGGTTTTATTGATTCGGTAATGAAAAAACTCGGTAATGAAAGATTTGTGGCCAATGCCAAACCGGAAATCGTTGAAAATGAACGCAAGAAGAAAGCAGATGCTGAAAGTAAAATTGCATCTTTGAAGGAAGGAATTGAGGCGCTGAGGCGATAGGCTGGTCAAAGGATATTTTGCATTTGCTGTCAGGAAATCACATTGAATTTTCACGGGATTTATTGCATCATGAAGTAAGTACTTCATGATGCTTTTCATTACTACTAACATGTTGCGTGAGTAGGATGTTTTTGTGTGTGAAGTACGTACTTCATGGTCGGGGTGGAACGGATGATTTATAATCCCAATCAGGTTTGATAGACATAATGTATTCCGGATTTTGTTATAGAATTTTTTAACTGCTCATATATAATTTCTTAATAAGATCCACTGAAAGTTTGTTTAGATGACGGTTAAAAATTTTCTGCTCACTCTTTTCAAGTCCGGCATAACTTCCGGAATGCTCTTTTAGATAATCTTCCAATACATCCTTGCTCAGCAGACCGATGAGTTTACCGGCATCTTTCGGAAAACTTACATCACCAATCTTGCTGATCACATTATGCAACCTGTTTTCTGTAACAAATCCTTCAGCAATAAGTAGTTGATTTAATAAATCCAAAGTATAACCGGGTTCAACAAAAAGAGCAGGTTGCCGTTTTTTTACAGATTTCTTTTCAGCGAATTTAGCGTTCTTATTTTTGAGAAGTAATCGGGAACCATTATTTAGAAAAATAGGTACAGCCGGACGAATTACTATTCCTTCACAGATGTTATTTTCTATTGGAGGAAGTCCCAGCCATTCGGAAATCCGACTTTGAAAAATATTCGGATAGTTGAGGCATTCCCCGATAGTTCCTTCAAAAAGAGTCTTAGCAAAGAAAAAACCACATTTTTCAAACAAGTTATTTGACTCGTAAACAGATAAATACCTGTTTGTTTCGGTTCCACCAATATAAATATCAAAACCGTAAAACTCATGTGTTGGAGAATAAAACACACCCTTCTGAATACACATTACACGGGAATCATTTTTTACTTCCGGATGCGGATAATTACCACCAAACATTTCACCATACACCATAATGTTATTGGTAGATGGATGATGTGCTTTTATCAGTGAGAAAAGAGAGAGAACTTTCTCTTTGTAACCGGAAAGCAGCTCTTCGTAATTGTAAAACTTTTCGTTAGGAAGTATTGGCCCTGTTCTTTTAGCAAAATTCACGTAGGTTCCATCTGTCATAAAACAACAATTAGCCCCGTGCACTTTTTCCTGAACTACGTAAACCAGTGATTCGTAGCCTTCTTTTTCGATTTTTTCCAGAAAATCCTTGTTGTAGGTGTTTTCAATGGAATTGTACTTTTTAAATTCAGACATAAAATTTCGTTTGTTAAGGGTAAACATTTAAAAATCTTTCGGGGCAAAGATAATGAAAAATATAATTTGTTGTTCAACAGATAATATTGATTATCCGGATATTTAACTTATTCGAAGTTAATCAATGAACTCAGGT